>JBIIVZ010000060.1:0-9722 GCA_044339175.1 Roseateles sp. | reverse complement strand
CGTGCGTGCCTTGCACATCGGTTGACTCGATGTCCGCGTCGCTGGCCAAGGGCAGGGCGGCGGCGCAATGCACGACGCTGCGAACACCCGCCATGCAGCGATCAACTTGCTCGGCGTCGCGGATATCACCGACCACCGCATCGATAACTTGGGATTCCGGCGCATCCAGGGGCACAAGGTCGAGCGAGCGCAGCGCCAAGCCTTTGCCCAAAAGCAAGCGCAGCAGATTGATACCCAAAAAGCCCGAGCCCCCGGTGACGAGGCAGTTGATGCTTGCGTTGTTGATGCTGCCCATCGTGTTGCCCTTTGCCTCCAGCCTGACCTTAGTCGTCATCCGTTCGCAGCAGTTGCGTTCACGCAAACCTGCGCAGCCACCGCTGTGCGCTGAGCGTCGTCAATGGGCTGCATCAGCGGGCCGCTACCGTAGCGTCAGGTGATGCGGGCGGGAGTCAATGGTTGGGCTGCCTCGCATCAATTCGCCCAGTGGAGATTTTTGATGCTGCTTTTTTCGCTTGAATCGGACTCTTTATTCGGCGATGCCTTGGCGGCGGCGCTGGATCTTGCGCTGTCGCCGCATGAGGAACGGGTGTTCTCTGATGGCGAGCGGAAACTGCGGCCGCTGGTCGACCCGCGTGGTGCCGATTGCTATGTGCTGTTGAGTCTGCATGGTGAGCCGTTTGACAGCCCGCATGACAAGTTATGCCGCTTGTTGATGTTCATCTCCACGCTGAAGGATCACGGGGCGGCGCGAGTGACCGCTGTCGTGCCCTACTTGGCCTATGCCCGCAAGGATGCGCGCACCAAGGCCTATGACCCGCTGGGCCTGCGCTGGGTGGCGCAGATGTTCGAGGCTGCAGGCGTGGCGCAGGTGATGGTGCTGGAGGCGCACAACGTGGCCGCATTCCAGAATGCCTTCCGTTGCCCGACCGTGCATTTGCGGGCGCATCGCGCATTTGCTGCCCTCGCGAAGGAGTTTGCCGGTACTGGCCCGCTGGTTGTCGCATCGCCCGACCCGGGCGGCGTCAAACGTGTGCAGCTGTGGCGTGAGGAGCTGGAGTCCCAGTGGGCTCGCCCGGTGCAGTTCGCGATGATCGACAAGCGCCGCACTGCCGGGCTGCTGAGTGGCGGCCACATCGTTGCCGGTGATGTGGAAGGCGCGACTGTGCTGTTGCTGGATGACCTGATCGCCACCGGTGAGACTCTGCAGCGCAGCGCTGCGGCCTTGCTGCATGCAGGGGCCAGGCAAGTGATCGCCTTTGCTGCCCACGGCCTGTTCGTCGAACGAGCGCCGCAACTGCTGATGGACAAGGTGCTGGCACACATCGTCGTGACCGACTCGGTGCCACCGTTGCGCTTGCCATTGGCGTCGCCGGCCAGGGCCAAGCTGCAGATCGCTTCTTGCGTGCCGCTGTTTGCCGAAGCCATTCGGGACAGCCGCACCGCTTGGTGGCAATGAGCCGTCAGCAGTGCCCGGTCAGCCCCAATGATGGGCGGCAAAGGTCTGAACAAAGCGGTGCAGATCAGCCGCTGGCAGGGCGTCGATGCCCGCCGCCGCCGCCCGACCTGAGCCGCCAAAGCCGCCGCACAGGACATCGGCACCCGCAGGCGCAGCCATCGGCGCGCGGACGCTGACCGTGTAGCTGCCGCCGGACTTCGCTTTGAGCACAGCGTGCGCCTGCTGCGGCTCTGCGCCGGCCAGTTCATTGGCCAGGCAACCGATCACCCGACGGCTCCAGGGTGCATCGGGTAGCACCAGCACACTGGCCCTGTCGCTGCGCCAGTAGGGGTGCAGGCCTTGCGCTCTGCGCAGGTCGGCCATCTTCAATGCGGCCAGTTGTTGCAGCACCGGCTCATGCTGCCAAGCTTGCAGCGGATCGTTGAACGGAGCCAGCCGGGCGTACAGCAAGTGAGGCGCAATGTGCACATCGGCCAGCTCTTCGCCATAGGCGTTGTAGTTGATCGCCTCGCCCATCAAGCGCAGCTGAGCGCGAGCCACCGTGTCGAGTGGTCTCTCGGTGCTCAGGCGATCAGCGACATGAGCCAAGTTGTCACCGTAAGCGCCCACCAAGGCCCAGCTGCGCCAGCGTCCTTGCAAGTGTTGATCCATCAGCAGGCTGGTGCAGGTGTCGCTGCGCGTGACGATGTGCAGGTCCAGCGCGGGGTGGACTGGGAACGGCGCGCCGGCATGGTGATCAAAGTAGCTCACCCGAGCGCCGTGGTCGAGCAGTTGCAGCAGCGCCACCAGATTGCGTTGCAGCGACAGATCGCAAACCAGCACTTCGACCTGCGCAGCGTCGGCACCAGCCGGAACAGGTACTTGCTGCAACAACGCAATATCGCGTTTGAGCCCGGTGATCAAGGTGGCGGGTTGGCGGTGCTGCAAACGCCATTGCAGTACAGCGCATAAGCCATCGGCGTCGCCATTGCAGACGTCAAAACGCTGCCTGTCTGCGCTGGCTGCTATGGCTGCGGCATGCTGGCCTGTCGAAGGTGCTGAAATGTCGGGAGGATTCTTGACGTCATCGCCCATGAGCTTGGCTGGCCTGCTGGGCTTGCATCAGGGCGATCACCTCGGCATCCTCGACCTGACGAAAGTCCCGGTAATACTCGCCCACCGAGTGGAAGAACTGCGGCTGCATCAGGCACACGACTTGATCGACCAGCGGCCTCAAGTCTGCCAATGAGTCTGCCGGCGCGACCGGAACGGCCAACACCACTTGGGCGGGTGCCGCGTGCCGCAAGGCCAGCAAAGCCGCCCGCATGGAGGTACCGGTGGCAATGCCGTCATCCACCACGACAACGGTTCGGCCAGTCAAGCTGAGCGGTGGCCGCGCGCTGCGGTAGGTGCGGCACCGATGCTCAATCTCTTGCATCTGAGCGACGGCTTCACGGTCGATGTAGTCGGCCAAGGCACCGCTAAAGCTCATCGTTTCGACGTTCACCACGGGGCTTGCCTCGCCCTCGGCTACCGCCGCGACAGCCACTTCCGGTTGGCCAGGAGCGCCGATCTTGCGCACGATCAGCAACTCAAGTGGCGCGTTCAAGGCCTTGGCTACCGCAGCCGCAACGGGCACGCCGCCACGCGGCAAGGCCAGCACTAGCGGGTCGTTCAGCTCCAAGCGAGCCACAGCAACAGCCAGCAGTTGCCCGGCGGCGTAGCGGTTGTCAAAACTAGCGTCCATCAGCATTGATTTCTCCCCCAAGCCCCCACAGCATGACCAGCGCCAAGACGGGGACAGTTCAGCGGTGGGCATTCAGAACGTCAGGGCAAACGCCCGCTCTGTCCCAAGATGGGTTTCAGCGGTTGGCGATGCTTGTAACGCCAGCAAGGCCTGCCCGCTACGTCCGACTCGACCATCACAAGACGGCAAGCGAATGGTTAGCTCTTGGGCAAGTGGTGCCGACGTGATTGCCGGGCAGCGCTACATAGCCGACGGGGCATCACTTCACAAGGAGAACTGGCACAGTGGATAAGTGCACCACGCGTTGGGCCACAGAACCCAGCAGCAGGCCGCCAAGCGGATTCATGCCGCGTGTACCCATCACGATCTGATCTACCCGTTCGTCGGCGGCGATGCGCGTGATCTCGCTCGCTGGCGAGCCAGCTACGGCGAGGCCTCGCACATTCTGCAAACCGACCGCGTGCGCCCGGCCGACAGCTCCCTCAAGCACTTCTTCCTGATGCCGCCGCATGGAAGCATCAAGTGACTCGAAGTCAAGCGGCGGCAACTCCCCGTAATAGCCCGGACTTCCACGTACGTTCACCAAGATAGCCTCAACGGCCGCGTCGCGCGCTAAACGTGCGGCAGCTTGAACAGCGTGTTCCGCGTGATCTGAACCATCAAATGCGATCAGTAGCTTGACCATGGCGTTTGCTCCGATTGAGTCAGTCAAATTTGATGTTGATCGATGACCGCTGGAGCAGATTGCGCGCACTCAACAGGTGCCATGCAACCGGCTGTGCTTGTTCCCTGTGTTTTGCTGTCCGCGAAGGCGTCGGCGCATGCTTCCTTCGTTCTAGACGTGTACACCGCAGCCAGAATGCCCGGCCGTTGCCTGAACAGCATGCGTTCCCGCAATCGGACAACTGCACCGGTCGATATGGTTAACAGCTGCTTCTTTGTTGTCACGTGCCTTTCATGCAGACGCCGATCTCTATGCCGCCGCTCCCACCGGCCAGGAAGTCAGAAGTGCCGCTGGAGGCCAAGCTCCGCTTCCTGCAATCAGCCAGCGCTTACCCACACGCGCGGCAAGCACCCGAATGCGTGGAGACGCACATGTCATGGGTCTTTCTGTCTGGCGATCGCGTATACAAGCTCAAGAAGCCGGTGCACCTTCCGTTTCTGGATTTTTCGACGCTTGATCGGCGTGAGTTCTTCTGTCGCGAGGAGTTGCGTTTGAACGCTCGCCTTGCACCCGACGTCTACCTCGGCCTGCTTGCACTGCAAACCTCGGCTGCGGGCTGGTCGCTGGTCCATGACGGCGACCAAACGGCCGACGCTACGACGGTCGATTGGCTGGTGCTGATGCGCCGATTGCCAGCCCAGCGCATGTTGACCGCCTTGCTCTCTGACGCCACAGTCAACGTGCAGGACATCGACGCACTCAATCAGGTGCTCGGCGCGTTCTATCGTTGTGCGTCGAGAGCCCATGTGCCGCCAGAGGTCTATGTCGAGCGGTTGAGACATGAGCACGCTGTCAGCCGTGAGGTGCTGCTGATGCCTTGCTTCGAACTGCGCGGTGCCGCCTGCGCGCTCGACGCCTTTGCTGGAGCATTGTCCGCACATGCGGGTAGCCTGCGCGCCCGTGCCGCTGGCGGCCATCTGGTCGAGGGCCATGGCGACCTGCGTCCTGAGCACATCTGCCTGATTGAGAAGCCGGTCGTGATCGACTGCCTAGAGTTCAACAGAACACTGCGTCAGGTCGACCCATTCGACGAGGTCACCTTTCTGGCGCTGGAGTGCGAGATTGCCGGTGCGTCCTGGATCGGGCCGCAGCTGATTGGCGGGCTTGAGCGAGCGCTTGGAGAGTGTCCGCCGCCAGGCGTGTTGACGGTCTACACGGCGCATCGGGCGCTCCTGCGGGCTCGCCTGGCTATCGCGCATCTGCTCGATCAAGTGGTGCGGACGCCGCAGAGATGGCAGGTGCAGGCCCAGCGCTACCTCGACCACGCACGGCGCACGCTCGGCAGCAACTGAGTCTAAGAACCATCGGTACAACGCCGCAGCGCAAGCACCTTCGATCTTGATCTTCCGATCAGTTGAGTTGACTCAATCCGGCACACGATGGAGTCCCTACTCTTTCATTGCGGATCAGTGAAGGGTTCTTGCCAACCATTGAAATGCATAAGTGAGGGATTCCCTTCGGTGGGAAGGTTCATGGTGTTCCGGCACCATGAGGGATGAGGACATCCTCAGACTAATCCGGTGTGAAAAGCCTGATTGGGGGTCTTCGCCAAGGCCCGTCATTCCGCAAGGAATGGCGGGCTTCTTGTTTCTGGGGATCAGCGTTTCGAGCTCTCGTCTGCAAGGTGCGGTACTGATTCGGCTCAATTTTGAACTCCGGCAGTTGCTGAACATGTCCAAGTGTCTGGTCGGTGTCAGGCGCCGCCGACGACAGGCTATTGACTCACGCGCCGACGCAATGGAACATGACATGAAAACAGATGAGCAACTGAAGAAAGACGTGACTGCTGAACTTGAGTGGGACCCCTCGATCAATGCAACGCAAGTCGGCGTGGCCGTCAAGAACGGCGTGGTCACGTTGACCGGGCACCTTGACACCTATGCCGAGAAATATGCGATCGAACGCGCCGTGCAGCGCGTACGAGGGGTGAATGGAATTGCCGTCGAAGTCGATGTCAAGCTGGATCCAAGTCATAAGCGCAGCGACTTCGATATTGCAGCGGCGGCCGAGTCCGCGTTCAAATGGCACGCCTTGATACCGTCCGGCCGAATCCAAGTCATGGCTGAAAAGGGCTGGGTGACACTGAAGGGTGAAGTCGACTGGGAATACCAGCGCCGGGAAGCCGAGAAGGCGGTCCGCACGTTGACCGGCGTGGTCGGTGTGAGCAACGGCATCACCTTGAATCAGGGTGTGGTGCAAGCCAACGTCGCGACTCGGATTCAGGATGCCTTGGTGCGCCATGCCGAGAACGAGGCCAGGGGTATCGAAATCATTGTCTTGGGCACCTCTGTGACCTTACGCGGAAAGGTGAACACGTGGAGCGAGCTGAAGGCAGCCTCTATTGCCGCGTGGTCGGCACCCGGTGTGTCGATTGTCGTCAACGAACTCAAGGTTCAGCCCGGCTGATCCTGTCGCGACACAGCTTCTGTTGTTGCTGATCGACTGTGGCCTGACGGTCGGCCTTTGGCTAAGAGCCCGTCTGTGGTCAAGTCAGTTCTGGTTGCTTGCCAGGCCGCTTGCTCCGCCAATTGCGACAGTCAGGCTCGCGCTGCATATCCTGAACCTAAGTGGTCTAAATTAATGCCGGTCAATAACGTCGACATAGTGCTTGTTTTTGACGAAATCGCTGACCTGCTCGAACTGCAGGATGCCAATCCGTTTCGAATTCGAGCCTACCGACGAGCCTCGCGCATGCTCAGCGAACTGCCTCGCGATGTTCGGGCCATGATCGCGCAAGGGAGTGACCTAGATGCGCTTCCTGGTATCGGTGCCGACTTAGCGGGCAAGATTGCCGAGATCGTGACGAGCGGTAGCTGCAAACTTTTGGAGCGCTTGCGCTCGGAGACCCCCGGGCAACTGAGCAATTTGCTGAAGCTGCCGCACCTTGGGGCCAAACGGGTGCGCACACTGCGCGATGAGCTGGGCATACAAACGAAGGAGGAACTGCATGCAGCGGCACACTCCGGGCGCATTCAGTGTGTACATGGGTTTGGCCCCCGGCTGCAGCAACAGTTGCTTGACGCCACGGCGATCCGGCAGACTTCAGTTCCACGGCGCTATCGCCTCAATCAAGCTGACGCAGCGGCGGTGCCTCTGCTGGCCTACTTACGCGCTCTGGCGTCGGTCGAACGTGCCGAGGCTGCAGGGAGTTTGCGCCGTCGCAAGGACAGCATCGGCGACCTGGACCTGCTGGCGCAGTCGGAGCAAGGCAAGGCCGTGATCGGTCGGTTTGTGAATCACAGCGATGTGCGCGATGTGCTGTCGGCCGGCACCACGCGCGCCAGCGTGATGCTGAAGAGCGGTTTGCAGGTCGATCTGCGGGTCGTGCCGGCTTCGAGCTTCGGCGCGGCCTGGGTCTATTTCACCGGAGCCAAGGCCCACAACATCGCGCTGCGCCGGCTCGCGCAGCAGCGCGGGATGAAAATCAATGAGTACGGCGTGTTCAGCGGTGACAAGGTGATCGCCGGGCACGACGAGGCTTCGGTCTACGCTGCTGTCGAGTTGCCGTTCATCGCACCGGAGTTGCGCGAAAACCGCGGCGAATTCGCCGCAGCGCGCGCCGGGCGTCTGCCCCGGCTGGTCGAACGCGGCGATCTGCGCGGCGACCTGCATGTCCATACGACCCAAAGCGACGGGCAGGATGACTTGGATGCCCTGGTGCTTGCGGCGCGTGCCTGCGGTTTGAGCTACCTTGCCATCACCGACCACTCTCAGCGCCTCGCAGTGACGCATGGACTCGATGCGGCGCGACTGGCACAGCAGATGGATCGTATCGATCGGTTCAACACCGGCATTCAGGGGTTCACTGTGTTGAAGGGCATCGAAGTTGACATCCTTGAGGATGGCAACCTTGATCTGCCGGACTCGATACTGAAGCGCTTGGACTTGGTCGTGGGTGCTGTGCGTCATCGCTTCGATCTGTCTCGCGCGCAGCAGACGGACCGCTTACTGCGGGCGATGGATCATAAGCACTTCAGCATGCTCGCCCACCCGACAGGGCGACTGATCGAAGAGCGCGCCGGACTAGATATCGACCTGCCTCGCGTGATCCGCCATGCCCGCGAACGCGGTTGCTTCCTGGAATTGAACGCGCAACCTGCCCGCCTCGACTTGGACGATGCTGCATGCCTGATCGCCAAGGACGAAGGGGTGCTGGTCAGCATCAATTCCGACGCCCACAGCACACTGGAGTTCGACAACCTGAGGCTGGGTGTCGACCAAGCCCGGCGCGGTTGGCTCACGGCCGCTGACGTGCTGAACACGCGAGCGCTGGATGCATTGGTGCCTCTGCTGGCCAGAACGATGTAGCGATGGCGCGGTTCTGAACGTCGCGGTGTTGAAGCAGCTTTCAGCACAACTGAGCGCTTGGCCTGCAAGGCTCGCCGGACACCGCGCACAGCGATGCTGCTGCTGCTGCGGCTTATCGTCAGCTGATTTTTGGCTTGCGTGCTAGCCGGATTCAGGAGCCTTGCACCTCAATGCGCCGCCCACGGCCTCGTTCAAGCCGGGGGATCTCAATGCGCAGCACGCCGTCCCGGTAGCTGGCCGTCGCCCGCTCGGCATCCACCGGCTGCGGCAGCACCAAGTCGCGACGGAAGCTGCCGTAGGCGCATTGCACCAAACGGTAATCACCATCACGGGTTTCGCTGTCGATGCGCTTCTCGCCCCAGACGCGGAGCCGATCGCTGTCGACATCGATGTGCAAGTCTTCGCGGCTCATGCCGGGGGCTTCGAGGCGCACCACGACGCGATCATCGTCGAGCCTGATGTCGGCAGCCATCAGGCCCCAGTCCGCCGAGGCGAAGGGGTCGAACGAAGATTCGTCGGCGGTGGCTCTATCTTCCCGCCGGAAGCGGGTCAGCGCACCGCTGGCGCGGTGACGCAGTTCGCGCCAGCCCTCGTGCAGCGACGTCCAAGCCTGCTCCGCCCCATGCTTTACTTGCTCAGTCAGCGTGCTCATGCTGTCACTGAATGGTGATGCGTTTGGTCGAGGTAGCGGCCTTCTTTGGCAGCTTGAGCGCCAGCACGCCGTCTTTGTAGCTGGCGTCGGTGTGGGTGTCGTCCACCGGGCAGGCCAGCGTGAAGGAGCGGCTGGCATAGCCTTCTCGCCGCTCTTTGCAAAGCACGCGGCCCCCTTCTTTTTCCTGCTTCTCTGTCTTGATCTCGGCGCTGATCGTCACTTGGCTGCCGTCGATGCGCACATCGATATCTTCCTTACGTACGCCGGGGATTTCGGCTCTGACGAAATAGCTGCCGTCCTGCTCGGACACATCGATCTTGATGCTCGGTGCTACATCGACAAGCGCAGCGCGCCACGGCCGCATGAGGGCACGGAAGGGCTCGTCAATCGGATCAAGCGCCAGGGGATCGAAAAGTTGAAGCGCGTTCATGTCGGTACTCCTGAGTGAATTTAATGAAGGAAACCATGAGTCGAGCTGCTAACAGCCGGTCTCAATGTTCCTTCCTGGGCGGAGTCCAACGATTGAGCATGGGCAATGCGACACGCCCCGTCGCTTCAAACCTCGATCATCCCGCCGTTCGTTGACCGTCTCGGCGTGGCACCTCGATCACGCCAACCCTTTCTAGGATGCTCTTCTCCACTAAGTTCTTGGTGGACAAATGCACACTAACTCCGATGAACTCAGCGGTGGCCGGCGACGCCGCACACACAGCGACGAGTTCAAGGCGCAGATCGTTGCAGCCTGCAGAATGCCTGGCGTGTCGACCGCTGCGGTCGCTATGGCCCGTGGCATCAATGCAAATCTATCCCGACGCTGGATCCAGGGCTGATGGCGGGGGGGGGGATCGCCAAGGCG
>JBIIVZ010000059.1:0-9750 GCA_044339175.1 Roseateles sp. | reverse complement strand
GATGGCTTTGGCCGCAGCGACACCCGGTCCGCTCTGCGACGTCATTTTTCAGTCGATGCCGCTAGCATCGAACAGGCTGCCTGGCGCTCGCTTCAGGAGAAGGCGTGATCACGTCAGTGCCAGGTCTACACCGCCACCTATTCGAGGAGAGAACCATATGATTCATCCTCAGTTACGCCGGTGCGATGCGTGTGGACAAGCCGGCCTTGCACATTGAAGCGGTCGCTTTCATTCACCGCTTCGGCTCCAGCCAGTACGAGTATGGGCAATCCCATGTCTGGGTGATTCAGGCGTCTTTGAGCAAGTGGCGCCTGCGGGTGGCAGGCGTGCCAGCTCAAGCGCCGACCAGCCAAGGGCCTACCAAAGAAAGCCCAGGGCCAGCAGGTTCATGACTTAACCGGCTGAAAACGAAAGCAGGGCCAAGGTCTGCAGAGCGGTCAAAGCCATCACCCCTGGCGCATCGGGCGCAGCAACCCTTAGAACAGCAGGAGCGGTCCAGGATCGCGGGCAATCCCGGGCGATGCAGACGGTCTCGCTGAGGCGCAGCGTGGTGTGGGAGGACGGCGATGCCCGGGCAGGTGAGGCACCCAGCACCCTTGCCGCACTTGCGCCCATGCGGTTGTATTTTCTATCCATAACCCCGCTCGACAGCCTATTTGACGCCGGCGCCCTTGAGTACGAAAGCACTCACTTCATCGATCAGGTGTTTGCGCTCGTCGGCGCCAATTTGCGTGAGCTCGCGGAAATACAAGACCTGCTCAGCATGATCCGCATAGAACTGGGTCGTGGCCCAGATATGAAAAAGCAAGGCCAACGGATCAACAGGGTCCATCAGCCCTCGGGTGATCCAGTTCTGGATCACCGCTGCGGCCTGGTCAGTGCGCCGCTTGCTGGTGCCAAGCATGGCGCTTAGCACCGGCGCACCGCGCATCATCTCGACGGCGAAAATCCGCGATCGCAGCGGCTGTTCGAACGAGAAGACCATTTTGCGTCGGATCAGGTCGCTTAGGACCTTGCGCGGCCCGAAGGACTCGTCGCTGAAGCCGAAGACTCCAATCCAATCGTCCACGATGTCCTGCAGAACTTGCCGGTACAGGTCTTCCTTACTGATGATGTAGTAGTGCAGTTGGGCCTTCGACAGGCCCGCTTTGTCGGCAATCGCTTGGGTCGTGGCGCCGCTCGGCCCTTCGCTGGCGAAAACCTCAATCGCAGCCTGATGAACGGCGGCGAGGGTCTGGGCCCGCCGCCGCGAGGGCCGCCGCATGGCCTGAACCGGAATGTCGTCGGTGTGCGCGGATTCGCCCAAGGTTGCAGCATAAGTATCGGTCATGGACATAAACACATGGTAGCCGAAGCTCTCGCCATCAGAGATCGAGCACAAGCCGTCCGCTTTGGGCACGCGAACAACACAATGCAACCTTCTGTTTGCGCTCGACCGAGGTTAGGCAGAAGTCGCGGTGCTCGACTTCGCCTTCCAGGCAGCCAACCACGCAGGTGCCGCACAGGCCCTGCTCACAAGAGGTCGGGATGTTTATGCCCAAGTCGTGCAGCGCTGCCACGGCTGTCTGGTTAGCAGACACCGTCACTGTGATGCCGCTTCGCGCGAGCACGAGTTCGAAGGGGTTGTCGCTGCCTTGACCCGCACTGGCACTGGGCGGAGTGAAGTATTCGGTATGGATCTCTTCCTCGGGCCAATGTGCGGCGGCGTGGCGCACCGCCTGCATGAAACCTCCCGGGCCGCACACGTAAAGGTGCGTGCCGGTGGAGTGGCCGGCGAGCAAGGACATCAGGTCTATCTTGTCCGGCGCGCCGGGATCGTCGAAATGCAGCCGCACATGGCGCGCCAAAGGCAACGCGCGTAAGGCCTCGGCAAAAGCCAGGTGCTCGCGGCTGCGCGCGAAGCAGCAGAACTCAAAATCAGCGCCTTGCGCGGCAAGCCCCTGCGCCATCGCCAGCAGCGGCGTCATGCCGATGCCACCAGCCAGCAGCAGGTGGCGACGCGCCTCGGGATGGACAGGAAAGGAGTTGCGCGGCGCGCTGATGGGCAGCAGGTCGCCAACTCGCACGCGCTCATGCATGGATGCCGAGCCGCCACGGCTTCCGGGTTCGCGCTTAACCGCGACCACATAGGGTGCCAGGGGTGTGGCGGCGAATGCCCTTGCTATCGAGTATTGGCGCGTGAAGCCACCGGGCATGTGGATATCTATATGGGCGCCGGCGCTGTATGCCGGCAATGAGCAGCCCCAGGGATGGGATAGCTCGAAAGCCAGGATTTCAGGGGTTTGCCGCACGATGCGGGTGACCCGGACAGTCAGGGTGCGGTCGAACACAAAAGGTCTTCCTTCAGGAATGCGAACGGATAAGCGGGATGCAAGCCGTGGCCTCAACTTCAATGCGCACGGTGCGGGAAGGCAGCATGGCGCTGACCTCAATCACCGTGGACACCGGCGGCTCGCCCGGGTAGAAGAGTCGGCGCACGCGGTTGTAAAGCGGGTAGTCACGCAGGTCAGTGAAATACTGCACCAGCTTGAACACATCGCCCATGGAGCCGCCAGCGTCCTCTGCGTACTGTCGGATGCGATCCAGCACAAACCAGCTCTGCACCAGCGCCGGGGCCTGAAAGATGTCAACCGACAGCTCCCCGGTCTCGCCGAGCTCTCGGCGCACCTCTTCTGGCAGCTCGTCGAAGCGCTCGATCACGCGGCCGAACTGCGGGTCGACGGCAATCACCCCCGACATGTAAACCATGTCGCCCACCCGTTTCCAGGCAGCGTAGCGCGCCAGGGGGCGGCCGGTGGACAGGTTCATCCTACGATGCTCACTTGGCGAGTTTCTTGCGAATGTCAAGGCCCGTACCCTTGTTGACAAACTGCGTGGTGTAAACCGAGGCCAGGGCGAAGTCAGACGGCTTGTACAGGCCGGCAGAGACGGCCTTGTCGTAGAAATCCTTCAAGCGTGCATCGGTCATCGCGCCAACACCCAGGCTCTCGGCATCTCCGGTGTCGATCAACCCGCGGATCACGCCCACCGATTTTTCTATGTAATCGTCACTGAGGTCGGGGTTGATCTTCTTGATCAGCTCGTCGGCGGCTTTGCGGTCGCCGTAGAGATAGTTGTACCACCCGATCTGCGAGGCTTCGACAAAGCGGCGCACGGTTTCTGGCTTGTTCTTTACGAGGTCCTGGCGTGTCTCAATCACCATGCCATAGGTAGACCAGCCGGCATCGGCCAGCAGGTGCACCACAGGCTTGAAGCCGCCCTGCTTTTCAACCGCGAGCGGCTCCGAAGTGGCATAGGCCTGCTGCACTGACTGCTTGTCGGCGAGGAACTGCGACAGGCTGTAGTTGTAGGGCTTGACCTGTTCGTCGCGGAATCCGTGCGAGGCCTTCATCCACTGCCAGAAGCTGAACTGCCCGTCCTTGGACAGCAGTACCGTTTTCGCCTTGTTCAGGTCGGTCCATTTGTCAAAGCCCTGGCCGGGGTGGGCGATTATGGCCTGCGGGTCTTTCTGGAAGAAGCCCGCAACCACAACCGTGGGAATCTTCTGCTTGGCGTTGTCGAAAGCCATAAGCATGTTGCCGGTCATCAGGAAGTCGACCTTGCCGGCCGGTAACATGGGCCGATTGTTGACCTGCGGGCCGCCTTGCTGAATGTCCACGTCCAAGCCATACTTCTTGTAGGTGCCGTCTACCAGGGCTTGGTAGAAGCCACCGTGACCAGGCTGGGCTCGCCAGTTGGTGGCGAATGCAACTTTTTCCTGCGCCTGAACGGCGAAGGCCGAGCCAGCGAGGGCGGCGGCCATCAAGGTGCGACGGGTCAATGAGCCAGAGGGGTTCATGGTCAGGTTTCCTTTCGTGGGTAGGGAGGGGGGGATTGGTTCACGCTTCACGCGCCATGGCAGGCTGCCAGCCGCGCGTCTTGCCAGGGTTCATCAGGCCCATCGGGTCGCTGCGTTTCTTGAAATCAATCTGCATCGAATCGATGGTCTTCATACCGCCATCTTCGATGGTGACCACGTGCGGATTGAAAATGACGCAACCCCCTTGCGACTCGATCTCGCGGATCAGCTCGTACTGGTGTTGGGTGCCTTTCCAGCGCACCAGGAGAATGGCAAAGGTGGCGTAGTCGCCGTGCATGCGCGCGAACTCATGGTGCTGGTAGACCTCGTCACCGAACAACGCAATGTGACGATCCACCACGGAAGGGTCGAACGGCTGAGCATAGGCTACCTGCAAGTAGGTCCAGGAGCGGTCGACCTTAAGTACCTGCAAGGTCGTGTGGTTGTAGGCGCATTCATAAGCGGGCGGCAAGCCGGCGGCTTCAAGTTCGGCCTCGGTGCTGGCCAGTGAGATCGTGCCCCCATAAGCCGCTACCCCGCGCTCGAAGGCCGCCATAGACGAGGGAGCGACCATCGAGAACATCGCATGCCGGCCCGACGGAAAATGATCCTTGAGAGCGGTGTAGTAGGGCGAAAAACGCGCATCCACAGCCGACAGCAAGAAAATATCAAGGTCGGGTGTGCTCGCGGCCACCCCGAAATCCAGTACCTGGCGGTAGCTGTCAAACAGCGCGATGCAGTGCACCCATTCGACCGCTGGACTCAACGCCACTTCGACCTCGGTCAGGATGCCGTTGGTACCGTAAGCGTGGTGGACTTTCTGGATTTCGTCGCCGAACAACTCGATCACTTTCGGCTCGCGCTCCACTGTGACGATCCGAGCACGAATGAGGTTGCCCGGGTCGCGCAACACGCCATGGCGCGTCGAGCCAATGCCGCCGAAGCCTCCAGCGATGAAGCCACCTATGGTCGCGACGCGCCAGGTCGAAGGCCACATTCGCAGTGCCTGGCCGGTTTCGCGCACTGCGAGTTCGATGTCGTGCATGCGCGCGCCGGCCTGCACCGTGACGCTCGCTAGCGCGATATCGAGTATGCGGCTCATCTGCGTGACATCGAGGACCAGGCCACCTTCCAGCGGTACGCATTGACCGTAGTTGCCAGTGCCACCGCCGCGCACCGTGATAGGGAGCTTCCAGCGTGCGGCCACGGCAGCAGCCTGCTTGACGTCGTCTTCAGTGCTGACCTTGACGACCAGATCGGCCACGCAGCTCGAGAGTTGCTCGCTCAGGATCGGGCTGTACCAGTAGAAGTCCTTGGACAGCTGCTTGCGCTGGCGCAACTCGCTGATCACGTTCAAGCCCTGCAGGTCACGCTGCACGCCTTGCCAGTCGATGGCTTGGCGGAATTCTGGGTCAGGGAGGGAGGTCGAAGAGATCATGGCGAGTGGTTCAAATGGATGTAGTGCGCAGCCCGTCGAGGCTGCGAAAGTCGGGGCGGGTTGCATGGATGCGCTGGCCTGCGCGCAACACCTGGCGACCTAGTTCGGGCCGGCTCAGCACCTCGGCGCTGGTTCGGCCAGGGTGCAGCACCAGGTCGGCGGGCGCGCCGGAGCGCAGCACGCCGTCCCAAGCCAGGCCGAGGGCGCCAGCAGCGGTGCGGGTTATCGCATGAGCCCACTGGTGCACAGCATCGTCGAGCTGGGCCGCCCCGGCAGCAAGCGCCAGGGTGCGCAGCGGGTCCAGGTCTCCAAACGGCAAAAAGCAGTCGCGGTGGTTGTCAGATCCGAAGGCCACGGGAATGCCCAAGGCAAGCGCTTCATGCACGGGCGCGAGGCCTCGCCAACGCGGCGTTCTGCGCGGTCCCTGCTGGCTGCTGTCCTGCAGATACAGATTGGTGAGCGGCAACGACACCAGGCTCAGACCGGATGCCGCCACGACCTCAAGCACCTCGGACAACTGCGGCGGCGCCAGACGTGACAGCGCACAGACGTGACCGCAGACGGTGCGGGCGCCTAAACCGCGTTGCAACGCCAGACGAGCCACGGGCAGAGTGTGGATATGGCTGGCATCGAGGTGTTCGTCGATATGGAAATCGAGCCGTAAATCGAAACGTTCGGCCAGGTCGAAAGCACGGGGCAGCAGAGCTGGCACATGGGGTGCTGCATAGGCAAACCAGCCCAGCACGCCCCCAGCCTGCGCGACGTGGCGGGCCAGACGCTCACTGGCTACCGGGTCGGCCAGCATATCAACCGGGGCCAGCGAAGTCAGGACAAGTTCAATGCGACCGCGCCAGCGTTGACGTGCCTCCTGCAGCGCTTGCCAGGCCATCGGGCCGCTGGACTCGGACCAATCGCAATAGGAGTTGAGTGCCCGCGTGCCGTGCGCCCAGGCTTCCTGCAAGCCAAAGTCGATGCGTGCGGCCAGTTCGTCGGGTGCCCAGTGCGCATAGTCGGCCTTCACAGCCTCAATGGCGCCGAAAAGGCTGCGCGAGGGGTGGAGACCCACCGCGAGCAGGTCACCCTTGTCCAGATGGGTATGCGGATCGACAAAAGCGGGCAGCACTGTTGCTCCGTCAAGGTCAAATACCGGCATCTCGCCGTGGGGCTGCGCCTCGATCGCGGTAATGTGCGCGCCCGCTATCAACAGGGCCACCGGGTCGGTGGCCCGAGCTGGCGAAGGGTGGTCAAGCAAATTGACTGGTACCCGTGCGCCGCGCAGCCAGTAGCTTGGTGGCAGCCGGTCGGGCCAGCGATCCGGGTGGAAAGGAGGGTGCGCAGACATAGGAAGCTGCGGTCAGCTTTCGCGCCGCATCTCGCTTTCATGCCAGTGGCCCAGCACCCACCGCGACAGCGCCGCGAACACGATGAAGATCATGATTCCAAGTAGCGACACCAGCAGCAACGCCGCGAACATCATCGGAATTTCGGTGCGAAAGCTCGATTCGAGAATGCGCGAGGCCAGACCGGTTTCTCGCCCCGCAGTGCCGGCCGTGAATTCCGCCACCACGGCGCCGATCAGCGAGAGGCCGCCAGCGACCTTCAGTCCCGCCATGAAGTAGGGCAGTGCGCTGGGCGCCAGCAGGTATCGAAAGCGCTGCCAGGGCGTGGTCTGGTAAAGCGTAAAGAGGTCTCGCAGATTGCTGTCAGCGCTTTTGAGGCCGATCACGGTGTTGGATAGGATGGGGAAAAAGGCCACGATCCAGGCGCACAACAGCAGCGCGCCGGTGGTGCTCGGTATGTAGATCAAGATCAGCGGCGCAATCGCGACGATGGGCGTGACTTGCAGGATCACGGCAATCGGAAACAACCCGATTTCGACCCATTTGGACATCGAGAACGCGATGGCCAGCAGCACGCCACCGGCAATCGCCGCTGCCAGCGCCAGCAGCGTAAGCTTGACAGTGAACCACATGGCGGCCGACAGCGAGCCCCAGTTGTTGAAAAGGGTGGTCAGGATGACCGTCGGCGCAGGCAGAATGTAATGCGGGATGCCGTTGATGCGTACTACGGCTTCCCAGATCAGCAGCAGCGCGGCGATGACCGCTACCGGCAACGCAACGCGCATCGCGCGTTCACGACGATGGGTCTGCGCCAGCTGCTCGCCCACGGGCTGCATCGCCGCAGGTTCGGAGATGACTGTGCCGGATGGCACCTTGCTGCTGTCAGTGGTCGATGCTGAGGCCATGCAGGGCTCCATGAAGTGAACGCGAGACCGCGATGCAGTGCTCGTTGTAGCGACTTGAGGTGCGGAAGGCATCCCCGCGCGGATAAGGTTCATCGATGCGGACTTCGTCGATCACTCGGCCCGGGCGGGCGGCCATCACGACAATGCGATCCGACAGATACACCGATTCGTAGACGCTGTGGGTCACAAAGATCACGCCAAAGCGATGCTCTTTCCAGATTGCCAGCAGGTCGTTGTTGAGCTTGATGCGCGTCATTTCGTCGAGCGCGGCGAACGGCTCGTCCATCAGGAGAAGGCGTGGCCGCGTGACCAGGGCGCGCGCAATCGACACGCGCATCTTCATACCGCCCGACAGTTCTCTCGGATAGGCATCGGCAAAGCGGGACAAGCCGACCATTTCCAGCACCTTCTGCACGATGGGTGCAGCCTCGTCGCGCGTCATGTCGCTGAGTTTGAGCGGCAGATACACGTTGTCAAAAACCTTGGCCCAGGGCATGAGCGTCGGCTCCTGGAAAACGAAGCTCAGGTCACGCTCGATGCCGCGGCTGGCCGTGGCGGGCGATGACCATTTGACCTCGCCCGAACTGATGCCAGTCAGTCCGGCGATCAGGCGCAGTGCTGTGCTCTTGCCGCAGCCTGAGGGGCCGAGGAAGCTGATGAAATCGTGTTCGCCTACCTGCAGGTTCATGCCTTGCAAGGCCAGTGTGCCGTTGGAAAACCGCTTGCCGACATCGCTCAGACTGACCAGGGGAAGGGTGTGCATGCTCATACGGTCCCTGATGGTGCTTACTGCCAGGCTGGCTGATTGGCCAGCCGCTTGATAGGGAAACGGTCGACTTCCTGCAACAACTCGACGAAGCGCCGGCCCACGAAGTCGAGCGCGGCTTCGCCTTTGGACGCGGTAGCCAGCGTGGCGTTTCCGGCCGCGCCTTCGGGATTAATGTCCTGGGTTTGCCAGCCCAACTTGCCGCTGGGGCCAATCGACAGGAAGCTCCCTTCCTGGGCCAGTTGTTCGGTCAGTGAGGGGAAGTTTTTGAAGTTCTCTCTGCGCACATGATCGGGTGTGAGCTTGAGCATGATCGAGCTCTCGAGGTCACCGGCATGGATGCCGTGTTTCATTTCGTGGTCGTCGAACAGCGCCTGTGGAACGCCTAGCGTGTACCAGTTGGAGGCGACGGTCATCATCGAATGCTTTTCGCGCAGGTCGCGCGCCACGATGTCCATGACCGACATCTGGCCGCCGTGGCTGTTGAACAGCACCAGCTTGCGCACGCCGGCGGCGGCGACACAGGCGCCGATTTCGCTCCACAGCGCAATCAAGGTCGCTGCCGAGACCGTCAGCGTGCCGGGGTAGCGTGAATGCTCGTTGCTTTTGCCGTAGGCCACGGTCGGCAAGAACAGCGCGGGCAGTTCATCCGGCATGTGGCGAATGGCCGCCTGCACCATGCCGTCGATGATGGCGGTGTCGGTAGACATTGGCAGATGAGGTCCATGTTGTTCAGTCGCACCCACCGGCAGCACGGCGATCAGGCGCGAGCGGTCAAGCCGGGAAAATGCCTCGCTGGTCCAATCAGACCAGTAGCGGCTGCGAAAGTATGACGAACCCATGGAAGAACCCCTAAGTGGATGACTTGGCTTGGATAAAAGTTTACCAATCGGTCAAATAATAAGTACTATGGTTTACCCGAACTTGTCCATTTTTATAATTGACTCGAAATTTTTTACATAATTTGTTTACCGATTGGTCGGTTAATCCGGCTCCCCTGTACCTCTGGATCGCCCCAACTTTGCCAGCGGCAACGAAACCGAGTGTGATGGGCCAAATAAAGTGGGCTGGTATCTCCAAACCCGGGGACGCCTCCTTGCGATACCTGCGTATCCACGGAGCCCGAACCCAGATGAGTTGCTAAAGACGGAAGCCACAGTTGGAGCCTGACGGGGAGCCGTTGCCACATTCATACGCCAGAGTGGAATTCCATCAAGCATGCGCTTGAGTAGAGCCAGTCCTCCCCACGCGGCGGCTTCACGCGAGCTGAGCTTCAAATCGGATGGATCACCAGGCTTCAAAATGGTCAACTCCTTGCCACAGGATGGATTTCATTGGACTATTCCCAATGAATGTCATTAGAAGCCCAACAAAAAGGGGCGCCGCCAATCTGCTCTCCAGTTCGGGAAAGCTTCTAATGGACAATCTCGCATCAATAAACCCTGAAGAATTATGAAATCCGG
>JBIIVZ010000058.1:0-9762 GCA_044339175.1 Roseateles sp. | reverse complement strand
TTGGCACCGCCCGCCGCTGCAGCGGTGCCGGTGCCGGTCAGCCCGATCAAGCAAATTGCGCCGAACGCGGTGCGCTATCTGGTCGAGCCCCGCATGAGCGTGCCGTTGCTGTCGCGGCGCTTGGGCGAGTCGGGCATCGTCCATCTGCGCATCCTGGTCGACGTCCGGGGCCGTTTGAAGGAGGCCAGTTTGCGCAAGACCTCCGGCTTTGCCCGGCTTGACCAGCAGGCCTTGCAAGACATCCGTAGCGCGCGCTTTTCGCCCTACGTCGAGAACGGCCAAGCGATCGAGTGGGAAACCACCGCGCTGCTGTCCTACGAAGTCGAAAAATAAATCACTCTGACCCCATTAATTCCTCCAGCAATTTCTGATTGAAAACCGGCTGTTGCGGTGCTTCGGCCCTCGGCCATCGCGCTCAGCGGTTGCACCGCTGCTTTGCCTGAATTGTCCAAATCTAAAAGGAACCACACCATGTCGAAGAAGAAATCTCACGCGCCAGTTCGTCCGTTGCTGCCCCTGGGCGCGTTGGCGGCCGGCTTTGGCCTGGCTTCGGCTGCGCTGGCTCAAACGACCGCGCCCACGGCACCGGAGGTTTACAGAGCGCCGGTTGAAAACACCTTGCCGGTGGTGCGCGCCAAGGCCAGCGCCGAGCGCTCTGGCAAGGACGACTATCAGGCGGTGGACACCCGCATCGGCAAGGGCCGCCAAGAGCTGCGCGACATTCCCCAGTCGATCACCGTGGTGACTGAAAAGCTGATCGACGACCGCAACCTCGACACGATGAAAGACGTGTTGAAGAACACCGCCGGCATCACCTTCTTGGCGGCCGAGGGCGGCGAAGAGGACATCCGCTTGCGCGGCTTCGCGCTGCAATCGACCGGTGATATTTTTGTGGACGGCATGCGCGACCCGGCTTTTTACGACCGCGACACCTTCTTTCTTGACCGAGTCGAGCTGATCCGTGGGTCGGCTTCGATGCTGTTTGGCCGTGGCTCGACCGGCGGCGCGGTCAATTTGGTCACGAAAGTGCCGCGCTTGCTGGATGAAAACCAGATCGATGTGACGGTGGCCAGCCACGGCGCGGTGCGCACCGTCGGCGACTTCAACATCAAGACCGGCGAAAGCTCGGGCGTGCGCTTGGGGGCGATGGTCAACAAGGCCCGCAACAACGGTGCCGGCAGCTCGCTCGACAAGATGGGCGTGGCGGGCACCTTCCGCACCGGCATCGGCGAGGCCGACGAGTTCTCGGTCAGCCTCTACCACCTGGACAACAACAACGGCATGAATTACGGCATGCCCTGGATACGCCAGTCGGCCGGGGCCAGCGTTGCCGCCACCACCTTGCTGCCCATCGCCCCGGAGTCCTATTACGGCTTGGCCAGCGATCGCAACAAGGGGCGTGCGACACAGTTCACCGTCAGCCACACGCACCGCTTCAGCGCCGACACCGAGCTGGTCTCGAAGATCCGCAGCGGTGATTTCACCCGTGACCAGCGGGCCGGCACGGTGCGTTTGGCCGCCGCCGCCTTGCAGCCAGGCGGCATGGCGGCCACGCTGGACAACTTCGGCGCTTCGACGGTGTTGACCCGGGGCACGCAACTGAAGATTCAGGACATGCAGACACTGCATGCGCAGAGCGACTTGTCGAGCAAGTTCAAGGCACTGGGCTTCAAGCATGAGTTGCAAGCCGGGGTCGATTTCGCGCAGGAGACAAAGCAGGTTTACGGTGCGCTCAGCGCCGCTCAGGGCGGCGTCAATCTGCTCAAGCCCAACACCCTGGTCGGCACGCCGAACGACGGCGCGTCGGTCGACGAAAGCCTGCGCGTGCTGCGCACCACCAGCGAATACCGTTCGCGCGCGGCCGGTGTCTATGCGCAAGACCTGCTGCAGATTGCCGCGCATTGGAAGCTGCTGGCCGGCCTGCGTTACGACTATCTGATCGGCGAATTCGACACCTATGCCATTCCGAATGCCGCCGCCGGACCGGTCACCACGTCGGGCTACCGCATGAAGGTGTCCGAGCTGAGCAAGCGTTTGGGTGTGCTGTATCAGCCGAACGAGCGCATGTCCTTCCACGCCTCGGCCGCCACCTCGTTCAACACCTCGGGCGACGCCTATGCGCTCGGGGCCAACAATCAGGATATCCCGCCGGAACAGGCGATCAACTTGGAGCTGGGGGCCAAGATCGACTCCAGCGACGGCCGCCTGACCAGCCGTTTTGCCTTGTTCCGCACCACCAAACTGCATGAGCGCAACACCGACCCGCTGGTCAACTTGGTGACGCTGTCCGGCAAGCGCCACGCCGCCGGCTTCGAGGCCGACTTCACCGGCCGGCTGCAGCCGGGCTGGGATGTGTTCGCGTCCTATATGTGGATGCCGGTCGCCAGCATCGATGTCAGCTCGGCCAACAGCGGCGAGGTGCAAGGGGCGCGGCCGTCCTTGAGCCCGCGTCATTCCGGCACCGTGTGGACGACCTACCAGTTGACTCCGGCGCTGCGTGTGGGCGCTGGTTTGAATGCCCGCAGCTCGCAAACGCCGCCGCGCAACCCGGGTTGGGCCGTGCCCGCCTTCGTCACTGGCGACTTGATGGTGGAATACGCCGTCGTGCCGGAGCGCATCATCTTCAAAGCCAACCTGAGCAACGTGACCGACAAGCGCTACGCCGATTCGCTCTACTCCGGCCACTACCTGCCCGGTGCCGGACGCCTGTTGGCGCTGACGGGCACGGTAAAGTTCTGAGATTCCACCCTTCCGTTGTTGTCGACCAACCCTGTCAAGGACCCTCCATGCTGATTCGCATCTCCGCTGCTTTGAACGCCACCGCGCTGGCGCAGGCGCAGGCTTGGCTGGCTGATGCGGCTTGGGAAAGCGGCGCGGCAACGGCCGGGGTGCAGGCCGTGCAGGTCAAGCACAACCAGCAATTACCCGTCGGCTCCGAGCTGGCGCGGCGTTTGCAAGGCCTGGTGCTGGGCGAGTTGGAGCGCCACCCGAGGTTTTTTTCCGCCGCGCTGCCCAAGCGCGTGTTGCCGCCAATGTTCAACCGCTATGCCGGTGCCAGCAACCGCTACGGCAATCATGTCGACCAAGCGGTGCGCTACGTCCCCGGCAGCACGCAACGGGTGCGCACCGACCTGTCTTGCACCCTGTTCCTCTCTGACCCGGCCGACTACGACGGTGGCGAGTTGGTGATGGCCGACACCTTTGGCGAGCAGCGCGTCAAGCTGGCCGCTGGTGACATGGTGCTGTACCCCGGCAGCAGCGTGCACCGGGTCGAGCCGGTCACTCGGGGCGAGCGTTTGGCCAGTTTTTTCTGGATTGAGAGCATGGTGCGCAGCGATGCGCAGCGCCGCCTGCTCTACGAGATGGATGTCAGCCTGATGCGCTTGCGCCAGTTGCACGGTGACAGCGACGTCGCCGTGCAGCTCACGGGCACCTATCACAACCTCTTACGAATGTGGGCTGACACCTGATGTTGTCCGCCTTGCAGCCGATTCCGCCCGGCGTGGTCAATCTGGCTGATTTCGAGCCGCATGCGCAAGCCGCGATGAGCGCGTCGGCGTGGGCTTATTTGAGTGGCGGCGCGGCCGATGAAATCACGCTGCGCGCCAATCGCCAGGCTTGGGACCGCGTCAAGTTGCAGCCGCGCGTGTTGCGTGACCTGAGCGGCGGGCACACCCGCGTGAGCTTGCTCGGCCGCGAGTTGGCGCACCCCTTTTTGCTGGCACCGATTGCCTATCAGCGCCTGGCTCATCCCGACGGCGAGTTGGCGGTGGCTTACGCGGCAGCGGCGCAAGACACCGGCCTGATCCTCAGCGCCCAAGCCAGTGTGACGATGGAGGCGGTGGCACAGGCGATGCGGGCCGACTCCGCCAGCACCGTGCCGACGAGTCCCAACGCGCCGATTCAACCCAACAAGCCCAGCGCGCCGCTCTGGTTCCAGCTTTATTGGCGTGCCGATGAGGGCTTTATGCAAGAGTTGTTGCAGCGCATCGAAGCTGTTGGCTATGAAGCGCTGGTGCTGACCGTCGATGCGCCGGTGCACGGTGCCCGCGACCGGGAGCGTCGTGCCGGCTTTGCCTTGCCGCCCGATGTGCTGGCGGTCAACTTGGGCGGGCGCAAGCAGGCGCTTGAACTGAGCTCTGGTCAGAGTCAGATGTTTGACGGCTTGATGCCGCGCGCCGCCACTTGGGCGCAGGTCGATTGGTTGCTGGCCCGCAGTCGTTTGCCGCTGTTGCTGAAGGGCGTCAGCCATCCGGACGATGCGCGCGAGGCGCAGCGGCGCGGGGTTGCCGGCTTGGTGGTGTCCAACCACGGCGGCCGCACGTTGGACAGCTTGCCAAGCACGGCGGAGTTGCTGCCGCGCGTGCGGGCCGCCGTCGGCCCGGGCTACCCGCTGTTGGTCGACGGCGGCATCCGGCGTGGCACCGATGTGCTGAAGGCGCTGGCGCTGGGGGCCGATGCGGTGCTGCTCGGCCGGCCGTATGTGCATGCGCTGGCGGCGGCCGGTGCGCATGGCGTGGCGCAGGCGCTGCGGCTGCTGCGCGATGAGTTCGAAATTGCGATGGTCTTGTGCGGCTGCAAGACACCCGCCGAGGCCGGGCCCCGGATACTTTGGGACGCCGCTGCGTGACAGGGCAAAAGCGGGCAATTTCCCGCCAAGTGACGCGAGGCCGCGACAAAGCGGCTCCGCCAGCTCATTTCATCGTCAGATTGAGGCCGGTTCTCCTATGAAAGCCTTCTCAATGCCGGGGTCGCGCAGTACCATGGCTGGCGCGGGGAATTAGTGAGAATTGAAGGCTTGTGCGGCCTCCACCCTAACCCTGCACATCAACAACTTTTGATGGAGAGATTTGAAATGGCAACTGCGAAGAAGGCTGCGCCCGCTAAAACAGCGGCACCGGCGACCAAGGCCGTACCGGCTAAAAAAGTAGCCGTGGTGGCGACCGTGGCAGCTCCGGCTGTTGTGGCCCCAAAAGCTGCACCGGTTAAAAAGGCCGCTGCCGCCAAGAAGGCACCTGCGGTCAAGTCTGACGCTGTGCCCGCCAAGAAGCGCACGCCGAATGCTGCTTTCATGAAGGCTTTGACCCCCAGCGCCGCGCTGGCTGCCATCGTCGGCGCGTCACCCCTGCCGCGCACCGAGGTGACCAAGAAGGTCTGGGAATACATCAAGAAGCACAAGCTGCAAGACGAAGTGCAAAAGCGCATCATCGTGGCCGACGCCGCTCTGACGGAAATCTTCGGCAAGGCCCGTGCCGATATGTTCGAGATGACCAAGCTGATCAACAGCCACCTGAAGTGATCGGTCAGGGTCAGCGTGACTGACCACCGCCCCGCTTACTTTTGATTGCGAAGCCCGGAGTTCCGGGCTTTTTTACGTCTTCAAAATACGCAAAATACGCAAAATACGCAAATGGCTCGCAATGATCGAAAAGCGCGAAAGACCGAAATGACGCAGCGACTGCCCTCTGATCAGGTCGGCAGAGCGTTTTGCAGGGCCTGTGTCAGAAGCAGCACATCAATCGGCTTGACCCAGTAATCGGCGAATCCGGCGGCGCGTGCGGCGGCAATTTGCTCCGGTTGGTCGTCGGCCGATAAGGCCACGTAGTGCAAGTCAGCCCAACGGGGATCGCTAAGCAGTCGGCCCAGCAGCGTGAGGCCGGTCATGTCGGGCAGATTCATATCGATCAAGACCAATTGGGGCAGGGCGGGCAAGGCATCGGCAAGCAAATCGAGCGCTTGCTGTCCGTCCTCTGCGCATTCCAGCCGCCAACCGGGCAGACGTCGGATAACTTCTTCCATCAGTACGATGTTGATGCGGTCGTCTTCAACGTAAAGCACGAGGCGGGACGCAGCTGAATGCATGAATATCGATATGCCGAGTTGGTCTGTGACCCGCGCAGCGTACCAGCTGTACCCGCTGCCGCTGCTCAGCAACGCTTGTCAAGCCAAGCCGGCCAAGCCGACCGCGGGCTAACGACAATTCATGCCTGACTCTGCAGTGTTGCGCGCCAGCAAATGCCAGCCGGTGAATGTGACTAATTTCTAGATATGGGCTTTGATACTGTGCTCTAGCCTCATTGAACCTGAATTGATTAATTACAATTTAAGCATTGATCCCTTCAAGGTCGTCAGCAAACGGGCGAGCAGCACAGGTCAGATCAGTGTTCCGATTCAGCGCGCGCAGAGTTGCTGAATGACCTCTATCGACTAGCCTGGACTCACACCATGTTGATGCTGACCTCAATTGCACTGGCCGCATCCGCTGCGGCTGTGCCCCATTGTTCATGGGACAAGCCGGGTATCAACCCCTTCATGGGCGATGTGGTAGCGGCAGTTGATCGCTACAAGGACATTCCGGCTCCGGTGCGCGCCAAGCTGAAGGCCCGCATGCAAAAGCGCGACTACGACGAAATCGTCACCATTCAGCGCGATGCGATCAAGGGGCAGGCGCAATACAGCAACGAGATTCGCGACATGCATTTCGGCGCGGGAAGCCTGTGCACCACGGTCAGTCGGGTCAAGTGGACGCAGCAAGCCGAAGAACGCGGGCTGGTGTATTGCGAGGACGGCCAGTGCATTCTGGTACCCACCGTGTGCCGCAATGTCAGCCGGATTCAACGCCTTGCGCCCCGTGCTGCGGCACCTGGCGCGGCACAAAACGTCGCTTCTGCAACCAGCGAAATGGGCGACCCGCAAGCTCAGATCGACATGGAGCCCACTTCGGCCGGTGTGCTGGGCGGTGGCGCGCCGGGCTCGCCCACCAGCTTTGCGCAACAGGCCGGCGGTGGCTCCGGGCTTGAAGCCGGCTCGCCGGGTGCACCAGCGGGCAGTTTTCTGCCCGGCTTGGGCGGTGGCAGCCTCGGCCCTGGAGCAGGCGGCATCTTTGTGCCCAGTTTGCCGCCCGGCACGATCAACATCCCGACCGACGTCGCGCCAGCCATCCCCGAGCCCGGCACTTGGGCTCTGCTGATGGCCGGGTTGCTGACGCTCGGCGTTGTTGCCCGCCGCCGTCAGCGCTGAGCGCCGACGGCGGGCTCGGCGCCTGAACGCTCAAGCCTTCAACAAGGCTTTCAAATAGCGGCCGGTGTGGCTGCCAGGGTGGGCGGCCACGTCTTCGGGCGTGCCGGCCAGCAGCAGCTGCCCGCCGCCTGAACCGCCTTCGGGTCCCATGTCGATGACCCAGTCCGCCGTCTTGATCACATCAAGGTTGTGCTCGATCACGACGATGGTGTTGCCGGCGTCGCGCAATTGGTGCAACACCTTCAACAGCATGGCGATATCGGCGAAATGCAGGCCGGTGGTCGGCTCGTCGAGGATGTAGAGCGTGCGGCCGGTGTCGCGCTTGCTCAGCTCCAGCGCCAGCTTGACCCGCTGCGCCTCGCCGCCCGACAGCGTGGTGGCGCTTTGCCCCAGCTTCACATAGCCCAGGCCGACGTCGAGCAGCGTTTGCAGCTTGCGCGCCAAGGCCGGCACGGCGTTGAAGAACTGGTGCGCGTCCTCAATCGTCATGCCCAGCACCTGGGTAATGTTCTTGCCCTTGTAGAGCACTTCCAGCGTTTCGCGGTTGTAGCGCTTGCCGTGGCAACTGTCGCAGGGCACGTAAACGTCGGGCAGAAAGTGCATTTCCACCTTCAGCACGCCATCGCCCTGGCAGGCTTCGCAGCGGCCGCCGGCCACGTTGAAGGAGAAACGGCCCGGGCCGTAGCCGCGTTCGCGCGCGGTGTTCATCTCGGCAAACAGCTCGCGGATCGGCGTGAACAGGCCGGTGTAGGTGGCCGGGTTGCTACGCGGCGTGCGGCCGATCGGGGATTGGTCCACGTTGATGACCTTGTCGAAGGCGTCCAGCCCTTCGATCTCGTCATGCGCTGCCGGGTCGGCATGGCTTTGGTAAATCTTCTTGGCCACGGCCTTGTACAGCGTGTCGTTGATCAGCGTGCTTTTGCCGGAGCCGGACACGCCGGTCACGCAGGTCAGCAGGCCGACCGGGATGTCCACAGTGACGCCTTGCAGATTGTTGCCGCGTGCATTGACGATTTTCAGTGAATGCGGGTCCTTCATGTCGGCCAAGCTGTGCCGATGGCTGGGCACTTCGATGCGGGCGGTGCCCGACAAATAGCGGCCGGTCAGCGACTCCGGGTTAGCCGCCACTTCGGCCGGCGTGCCCTGGGCAATGATGTGGCCGCCGTGCACACCGGCACCTGGGCCCATGTCCAGCACATAGTCGGCCGCGCGGATCGCGTCCTCGTCATGCTCGACCACGATCACCGTGTTACCCAAGTCGCGCAAGCGGCGCAGCGTGGCGATCAGGCGGTCGTTGTCGCGCTGATGCAGGCCGATGCTGGGCTCGTCCAGCACATACATCACGCCGGTCAGCCCCGAGCCGATTTGCGAGGCCAGCCGGATGCGCTGTGCTTCGCCGCCCGACAGCGTGTCGGCGCTGCGGTCCAAGCTCAGGTAGTTGAGCCCCACGTCGTTCAAGAAGCGCAGCCGCGAGGTGATCTCGTGCACCACCTTATTGCCGATTTCGGCCTTCGAGCCCTTCAGCTTCAGCGTTTCAAAGTAAGCCAGGCAGTCGCGCAGCGTTGAATGCTCGACTTCATAAATCGGCCGACCCTTGCTGCCGGGCTCGGCATTGGCCGGTTGCAGCACCACGTTGCGCGCTTCGCGGCGCAGCCGTGAGCCTTCGCAATGCGGGCAGGGCCGGGCGGCCATGTAGCGGGCCAGGTCTTCGCGCACCGCAGTGGAGTCGGTCTCCTTGTAGCGGCGCTCCAGCGTCGGCAAGATGCCTTCGAACGGGTGCGAGCGCTTGACCGCTCGCTTGCGTGTGGTGCCGCCACTTTCGGCTTGGTAGACAAAGGCGATTTCTTCCTCGCCCGAGCCGTTCAGCAAGGCCATGCGGGCGGATTCCGGCAGTTCCTCGAACGGCAGGTCGATGTCAAAGCGGTAGTGCGCGGCCACCGCCTCGAGCATCGAGAAGGTGTATGGGTTGCGCCGGTCCCAGCCCTTCACCGCGCCGCTGGCCAGGCTCAGCGTCGGGAACGCCACCACTCGCTCTGGGTCGAACATCGTCAACTGGCCCAGGCCTTCGCAGGACGGGCAGGCCCCGACGGGGGAGTTGAACGAAAACAGCCGCGGCTCCAGCTCCGAGAGTGAATAGCTGCAGGTCGGGCAAGCAAATTTGCTGGAGAAAATCTGCTCGCTGGCAGTTTCCATATTCAGCACCAGCGCGCGCCCTTCGGCCAAGCGCAAGGCCGCTTCAAAGCTTTCGGCTAAGCGCTGACGCAGCCCGTCGGTGCCGTCGGCCTTCAGTTTGATGCGGTCTACGACCACGTCGATATCGTGCTTTTCGGTCTTCTTCAGCACCGGAAAGTCGGGCGCATCGATCGTCGCCCCGTCCACGCGAAAGCGCACATAGCCTTGCGCTTGCAACGATTCGAACAGGTCCAGGAACTCGCCCTTGCGGTCGCGCACCACCGGAGCCAGCAGCATCAGCTTCGATTCCTCAGGCATGGCCAGCACGGCGTCGACCATTTGGCTGATGCTTTGCGCTTCCAGCGGCAGGTGGTGGTCGGGGCAGAACGGCGTGCCGGCACGCGCATAAAGCAGGCGCAGGTAGTCGTGAATTTCGGTCACCGTGCCGACGGTCGAACGCGGGTTGTGGCTGGTGGCTTTTTGCTCGATGGAGATCGCCGGGGACAGGCCCTCGATGAAGTCCACATCGGGCTTGTCCATCAACTGCAGGAACTGCCGTGCGTAGGCAGA
>JBIIVZ010000495.1:0-2750 GCA_044339175.1 Roseateles sp. | reverse complement strand
CCCCAATCGAGCGGATAGGTGATGTCCAGTTCGTAGGATTTGAACTTGCCGTGGGTATGGGCTTCGATCTGGCGCAGGCGCGCCATGTCCTTGAAGTCCAGCACCGGCTGCGAGACTTCCAAGCGCATCGGCGGGTTGACCGCGTTGATGTCCAGCAGGTTCGGCTTGGGGCCGACAAAGCTGTTCAACGACATCACGATGCTCTCGCGGATCGGGTCGATCGGCGGGTTGGTGACTTGGGCGAACAACTGCTTGAAGTAGTTGTAGAGCGACTTGTCCTTCGAGGACAACACGGCCAGCGGCGAGTCATTGCCCATCGAGCCGAGCGCTTCTTCGCCGTTGACTGCCATCGGGGCCATCAGGAACTTGATGTCCTCCTGGCTGAAGCCGAACGCTTGCTGACGGTCCAGCAGCGACGTGTCAAATTTTGCCGGCGTGACATCGGGCATCGTGATGTCGTCCAGGCGGACGCGCACGTTCTCGATCCATTGGCGATACGGGCGGGCGTTGGCGTACTGGTTCTTCAGCTCTTCGTCGTCAACGATGCGGCCTTGCTCCAGGTCGATCAGGAACATCTTGCCCGGCTGCAAGCGCCATTTCTTGATGATCTTGTTCTCGGGAACCGGCAGCACACCGGACTCGGAGGCAAGAATGACCAAGTCGTCATCGGTGATGCAGTAACGGGCCGGCCGCAAGCCATTGCGGTCCAGCGCGGCGCAGACCTGGCGGCCGTCGGTGAAGACCATGGCGGCCGGGCCGTCCCACGGCTCCATCATCGCGGCGTGATATTCGTAGAAGGCGCGGCGACGCGGGTCCATCATTTCGTGCTGTTCCCACGCTTCCGGGATCATCATCATGGCGGCGTGGGCCAGCGGATAGCCCGCCATCGTCAGCAGTTCGATCGCGTTGTCGAAGGTGGCGGTGTCGGACTGGTGCTCGAAGCTGATCGGGTACAACTTTTCCAGATCGTCACCCAGCACCGGCGACTTCATCACGCCTTCACGAGCGCGCATCCAGTTGAAGTTGCCCTTGACGGTGTTGATTTCACCGTTGTGCGCCACCATGCGATACGGGTGAGCCAGCGGCCACTCCGGGAAAGTGTTGGTGGAGAAACGCTGGTGCACCAGAGCGATGGCCGAAGTCACCCGCGTGTCGGCCAAGTCCTTGTAGTAGCTGCCGACCTGGTCGGCCATCAGCAAACCCTTGTAGATGATGGTGCGGCAGCTCATGCTGGGCACGTAGTACTCGCGGCTGTGGGTCAAGTGCAGCGCTTGGACCGCGCTTGAAGCCGTCTTGCGGATCACGTAAAGCTTGCGCTCCAGCGCGTCGGGAACAATGATGTCTTGGCCACGGCCGATGAAGATCTGGCGGATGACCGGCTCTTTTTCGCGCACGGTCGGCGACATCGGCATGTCGCGGTCCACCGGCACATCACGCCAACCGAGCAAGACCTGGCCCTCGGCCTTGATCGCACGGACCAGCTCCTGTTCGCAAGCCAGGCGCGACGCGCGCTCTTTGGGCAGAAAGATCATGCCGACGCCGTACTCGCCGGGCGGAGGCAACTCGACGCCCTGAAGCGCCATCTCAGCGCGGTAGAACTCGTCCGGAATCTGGAGCAGGATGCCCGCGCCGTCGCCCATCAGCTTGTCGGCACCGACCGCACCGCGGTGGTCCAGATTCTCAAGAATCTTCAAGCCCTGCTGGACGATGCTGTGGGACTTGATGCCCTTGATGTGAGCCACGAAGCCAAGACCGCAGGCGTCTTTCTCGTTTTGCGGGCGGTACAGCCCATTGGCCGCCAGGTCTTGAATCTCAGCTTGAGTTGCTGCTGCCTCGTTCACTTTACTCACGGCGCTCTCCACGGGTTTCCAGATACGGCGCGTAGATTACTGCAGCGCAGCAAATTCATCAAGCCGAATTAAATGGGGTCAGAGTCATTTAATTTCACACCTTCGCGACACCCCCCAATTTAATGGGGTCAGAGTCATTTGTTTTGGTGCTGCCACCCGCGCTGTCGCCCGTTTTGCGCGGCCGTCCACGCCCCCGATCGACCACCGACCGCTGACTTCGATCGGCCAATTGCTTCAAAAACGCGGCCGAGCCCAGCGGCCGCCCCTTCAGCACGGCGACCGTCAGCTCCAGCCGCTCCGCCTCCGCCACGCCCTGGCTCAACAGTTCCAGATAGGCACCTTCACGCTCGAACGGCGTATTGCCCAGCGCCCAGAACAGCGCGTGGTCGCTGACCAAGGGGTCACGCCGGCGGCCCAGATGATGAGCACAACTGGACCAGCGGTAATCAGACCCAGCAAGCACCATGCCGGCCCGCACCGGGTTCAGCTCGATGTAGCGCAAACAGGCCATGAAATAGTGCTCGCTCTCGATCAAGGCGGCGCGAAACCGCCCTTCCCAGAGCGTGCCGCTGCGTTCGTACTTGTGATTGAACCAGCCCACGTAGCGGCGACCCAGCGCTTGCATCATGCGGCTCAGGCCGTGTTCGTCCTCCGGCGTTGCGAGCAGATGCAGGTGGTTATCCATCAACACATAGGCGTGCAGCGCGACCTTATGGGTGGCGGCAGCGTCTTGCAGCAGGTCGATAAAGTGCTGGCGGTCGGCATCGCTTTGCACGATGGCCTGGCGGTTATTGCCACGCTGGATGATGTGATGTGCCTGCCCGGCAAGCACGAAGCGAGGAAGTCTGGCCATGATGGGCACGCCCCGGAAGGGCGAAAAATGTATCTGACCCCATTATG
>JBIIVZ010000494.1:0-2765 GCA_044339175.1 Roseateles sp. | reverse complement strand
CGGTCTTGCATGGCGGCTTCCAGCGCGGCTTGCACCATGCGCTCGCTTTCGGCGTCCAGCGCGCTGGTGGCTTCATCCAGCAGCAGCAACGGCGGGTTCTTCAGCATCGCGCGGGCAATGCTGATGCGCTGCCGCTGGCCGCCGGACAAACGCACACCGCGTTCGCCCAGAAAGGTCTGGTAGCCCTCCGGCAGGCGCTGAATGAACTCGTCGGCAAAGGCGGCGGTGGCGGCGGCCATCACCTCGGCGTCGCTGGCGGTCGGGCGGCCGTAGCGGATGTTTTCCAACGCGCTGGTCGAAAAGATCACGCTGTCTTGCGGCACCAGGCCGATGCTGGCCCGCAGGTCGCTCAAGCTCAATTGGTCGGTGGCCACGCCGTTCAAGCGGATGCTGCCCGCTTGACTGTCGTAGAAGCGCAACAGCAACTGGAACACGGTGCTCTTGCCCGCGCCGCTGGGGCCGACCAGCGCAATCGTCTCGCCGGGCGCAATGTCCAGGCTGAAATCGAACAAGGCCGGTTGTGTTGGCCGCGACGGGTAGTGGAACTGCAAGCCCTGCAAACTCAAGGCCGTGCCGCCGCTGATCAACGGCAGCGCTTGCGGCTTGGCCGGCTCACTCACCGGCGACTGCGTGGCCAGCAACTCCATCAAACGCTCGGTCGCCCCGGCGGCGCGCAGCACATCGCCGTAGACCTCGGCCATCACCGCCACGCTGCTGACCATCAAGATCACATAAACAATGGTCTGACCCAAATGACCGGCGCTGATGGTGCCGGCCAGCACCGCTTGCGTGCCCTGATACAAGCCCCACAGCAAAGCGCCAAACGTGGCAGTGATGATGAAGGCCACCAAGCCGGAGCGCACCAGTGCGCGCTTGCGGGCCACCTCGAACGCGCTCTCGCTGGCCAAGGCAAAGCGCTGCGCTTCGGCCAACTCTTGCGTGTAGCTTTGCACCACCGGCACGGCGTTCAAGACCTCGGCGGCAATCGCGCTGGTGTCGGCGACACGGTCTTGGCTGGCGCGGCTCAACTTGCGCACGCGGCGGCCAAAGTAGATGGCAGGCAACACGACCAGAATCAGAATGCCCAGCACCTGCGTCATCACCACCGGGTTGGTGGCGATCAACATCGCCATCGCGCCGATGCCCATCACCGTGCTGCGCAGACCCATCGAAAAGCTGCTGCCGACAACGGTTTGCACCACCGTCGTGTCAGTGGTGATGCGGGACAGCACCTCGCCGGTCTGCGTGGTCTCGAAGAACTCCGGGCTTTGCTTCAGCACATGGCTGTAGACGGCATTGCGCAGGTCGGCGGTGACGCGCTCACCCAACCAGGTGACGGCATAAAAACGCAGCGCCGAGAACACGCCCAGCGCCGCGCCCACGGCAAACAGCGCCAAGAAATGCTCACGCATCGCCATCAAACGGCTGCCGCTGTCCGCGCCCACCAAGCCGTCGTCGACCAAGCCCCGCAGCGCCAGCGGGAAGGCCAGCGTGGCCAGCGCGGCCAGCACCAAAAACACCAGCGCCAGGCCGATGCGACCGCGGTAAGGATACAAAAAAGGCCAGAGCCCGCTGAGCGAGCGCGGATTCCCTTTGCTCGGGTCTTTCTCGCCCTTGTTCTTGGCGCTGTCTTGTCGCATGCCGGGCGCGGGCGCGGACTCGGACTCGGACTCGGGCGCGGATTCGGGTAATGCGGCCGAGGACTCGGTTTTGCTGCTGAAGGTCGTCATGCCGGCAGTGTAGAGGGGCAGGGCTGCGGCCGAACCTCGCACAACTATTTAATTGCCTTGACAATGGTTGCCGTGGCAATTAAATTCTCGCCCATGGATGTGCCTTCCCCCCAAATGCCTGAATCACCCGCAGTGCCCGAGCCACCGGCCGCTGCGGTGCAGCCCCAAGCGGTCAATTTCTATCACCCTGACCACTACCAGCGCTGCGACAGCATCGGCTGGCTGCTGCTGGTATTGCAGCGCTCGATTCGCCAGCAAGCCGAGGCCCGCTTGGCCGGCTCCGGTCTGACCCACGCGCAATGGGTGCCGCTGCTGATCTTGCGTCTGGGTGGTACCTGCGCCGTCACGAAACTGATGCGGGAGCTGGACTCCGACGCCGGTGCCTTGAGCCGTTTGCTGGATCGGCTCGAAGCCAAAGGCCTGTGCCAGCGCGAACGCTCGACCGAAGACCGGCGCGTTGTGATGGTCTCGCTGACCGAAGAAGGTTGGCGGGTTTCGGCCCAGTTGCCGAGCATGCTGTCCGATATTTTCAACGCGCATCTGTTCGGTTTCAGCCATGACGAATGGCGCTTGCTGATGAGTTTGTTACACCGCCTGATCGCTAACGGCGATGCCTTGCGGCAAACGGCGGATGGCTGCCCCGCGCGTCCGCCTGAACCGACCTGAACTGACCCCGACCCCTCACCAAAGCCCACCCTTGCGCAAGCTCCACACTCCCATCACCTTACTTGCCGCCGCCGCCTTGCTGGCCGCTTGCGCTCAACAACCCAGCTTGCCGGAGGCCGCCCGGCCACTGTCCGCCGACCAACTCGGGCTGACGACCGAGCCCGGCAAGGACTGGCCAGCCGAGCTGAACACCCGCTGGTGGACGGCCTTTCAAGATCCCCAGCTTGACGCTCTGATCAGCCGCGCTGCGGCTGAGTCGCCGAGCCTGGCGGTAGCGCGCGCCCGCATCGAGCGCGCCTCCGCCGGCGTGCAGTCAGCCAAGGCGGCCGATTACCCGACCATTGGCCTCGGTTTTGACGCCACCCAGCA
>JBIIVZ010000493.1:0-2768 GCA_044339175.1 Roseateles sp. | reverse complement strand
GTGGTGGCCGACATCTTCCGCACCCGCGTGTTGAATCGCGGCAAGGGCAGTGAAGTCTGGGGCTGGGGCACGGCCTACGGCAAGCCGGTTCCAAAGGGTGTAGCCGTCAAGGCCAGCGAGGTGAAGTCGTGAGCGGCCGGTTGGCTGGTACCGCGCTGAGTCTGGCAGCGCTGCTGGCGCTGTCGGCTTGCAGTGAGCGTGAGCAAAAGATGGAGCACAAGGCCACGGACTCCCCGGCTTGGTCGGTCAGCGAAGCGGCCACGCCCGGCTTTGCTGAGCCCGGCTGGAAGGCCGGCGACAAAACCGCCTGGGAAGCGCAGATGCGCAAGCGCAACCAGTCGCAAAACGATTACGCGCGTTGAGCGCCCAAGGAGACGTGATGCAAAGTTCAACTGCACCTCGCTTGATCGCTGCGTTGCTGACGACGTTCACCCTGTTGTGGGCGTCGGCGCAGTCAGCCTCACCTGAAGTACGGGTCACTTCGACCGCTCCTGCCGCCTCGGCACTGGCCGCCACCGGGGCGTCAATGACCACCGCACCGGCCGGGTTTGTGGCACCCACCGAGCCCAAGCCTGACGACAGCAATGCCGAGCGGGCCAAGAGCCAGCCCGGCAACAACGCGCCGTTTTGGCGCGGCGTGCGTGAGTCCGGCGTTGAAAAAGGTATTTCTAACCTGCCGGGCGCTGAAAAAGGCGTGCTGATCCAAGAATTCGTCCAATACCCGGGCTCTCGACTGGCTTCGGCCGGTGAGGCGTGGCGGCAGGTGCGCAACAAATGGATCATTCCCTACGGTGGTTCCTTGTTCGTCATCACACTGCTGGCGCTAGCGCTGTTCTATTTCAAAAAGGGCAGTTTGGGTGGGCATGTGCCCTACACCGGCCGCTTGATCGAGCGCTTCACTTACTTTGAACGGGCGGCGCACTGGAGCAACGCGATTGCCTTTTGCGCGCTGGCCATTTCAGGCCTGGTGATCGCCTTCGGCAAGTTCTTGCTGCTGCCGGTGATTGGTGCTTCGCTGTTCGGTTGGCTGACTTTTGCGCTGAAAAATGTGCACAACTTTGCCGGCCCGCTGTTTGCGGTTTCGTTGGTGGTGGTATTCATCACCTTCGTGCGGGACAACATCCCCAACCTTGCCGACCTGACTTGGTTGCGCAAGGGCGGCGGCCTGTTTGGCGGCGAGGAGGTGCCGTCCGGGCGCTTCAACGCCGGTGAAAAGGTCGTCTTCTGGGGCGGCGTGTTCGCACTCGGCCTCGTCGTGATCGCTTCTGGCCTGGTGCTGGATGAACTGGTGCCCGGCATGGCCTATCTGCGCGGCGACATGCAGATTGCCAACATGGTGCACGGCATAGCCACCGTCTTGATGATGGTGATGTTCACCGCCCACATCTATTTGGGCACCATCGGCATGAAGGACGCCTACAACGGCATGAAGACGGGCTTGGTCGATGAAGGCTGGGCCAAGGAACACCACGAACTCTGGTTCGATGACGTCCGTTCGGGCAAGGTGCCTTATCAACGCACGCTGCCGGCTGCGGCCAAGTCTGCGAATGCTGCCAACGCTGCCAAGCCCGCCGCTCAGCATTGAGCTTTCCACACCAGGTTTTTGAGGACAACTCCATGCGCTGCTTTTCAAAGCAAACTCCCAAGCAAATCGCCACGCTTGTGCCGGCCCTGACGCTGGCGGCCTTGCTGGCCACGGCGGCGGCACCGGCATCCGCCAAGTTGCCTGCGCCCAGCGATGAGGCCAAGGCCAAGGCGGCTGCCACTGCGGCCAAAACCGCTTGGACCGACAAGGTCGGTGGCTACCAACTCTGCCAGGCGATGAACCGCTCGGCCGACCACTACCGCAAGAGCGCCAAAGCGGCCGGCAAGAACGTAGCGGCTCCGGTGGAAACGCCCGCTTGCGCCGACCCCGGCCCGTTTGTAGCGCCGGTGGTTGCCGGTGCTGCCTCGGCCGCCCCGGCGGTCGTTGTGGCCGCGGCGGTGCCGGCCAAGCATAAAAAATAGGCTCACGCGGTCGATTGAACTCACCCAGGCCGCAACATGATGCGGCCTTTTTTCTTGAACTGTGGGTATCCGGCTTGCATCCATCAGACGATTCTTCGGCCGCCGTTGGCCCTGCTTTCAACGAGTCCGCTGCGGCCCGCCAGTGGCTGCGCCCCAGCGACAGCTTTTTGCGTCAGTTGCTGGCCCTGCCTCAGCTGGCGCTGGTGGCGGAATCCTGCCCGGCGGAAGTCGCGCTGCAGCAGGCCTTGCTGGCCAGCCCCAGCGAGTCGGTCAGCGCTGCGCAGCTGGCGGCCATCGCCGACGCTGACGCACGCTCCAACTACGCGATGTGGCTGGAATTCAGGGACGGTCTGTTGCAAGCCGGCTCGCTGGAGGCTTACTACCTCGTCTTGATGCGCAGTCAGCGCATCACCGTGCCGCCGCTGTTCATCGACCACTTGGTGCAAGCGATCGGCCAGCATCTGCAGCAGGGCCATCCAGGGCAGCCGGATGCTTTTCAAGCGCGCGCCGCCGAGTTGCTGTTCCGCCAACAGCGGCTGACGCTGACCGAAGGCCGGTTGTTGTGTGCCGACCGGGCCTATGTGGATGCGCTGCCCGGCCGGGCCGGCTCGCTGAAGGTGCTGACGCCGGAGAACGCCTTCGATTACTGGCAGGGCAGCGAGCGGCAGTCGTTTGCGCTCGACCTGACGCACCAGATTTCCAACGACCTGGGCCACGGCTTCAGCTTCAAGCTGACCCGCAGCCATTCGGGCCTGACCGCG
>JBIIVZ010000492.1:0-2770 GCA_044339175.1 Roseateles sp. | reverse complement strand
CGCTGCTGCGCATCAGCCAGGGCCGGGTCGAGTTCTACGCACTGCGCGACATCGCCCCCGGCGAGGAAATCAGCTGCGATTACGGCGAGAGCCACCATCAAGGCCGGCTCACTTGCCGCTGCGGCGCGGCCAACTGCGCGGGCAAGCTGTAGGGCGGGTCGCGACCCGCGGGCTATTCCGGTACGGGCATGGGTACGGGCACGGGCACTGGTCCGGCACCGACGTGCTGGCCGAGCGTTACACGGGTGCCACAGTCAGCCAAACGCGGGTCTCGACCCGCCTTACAGCGGTACGAGCAAACGTCCCGCCGGGCTGATCCCGCGAGCCCTTACGACAACAACTGACCGGCGCTGGGCTGGAGCCAGAACAGGCGCAAATCCTGGGCCGAGAACAGCGCGTCGTCGAGCAGCACGTCCTGGTCGATTTCCTCGTCTTCTTCGTAGGATTCGGCGATGTAGGCCTCGCGCTGCTCACCCGGTGGCATGGCCACGGCGGCGATGGCAGTCAGCATGGCGTCCAGCATCTGGCCCTGCTCGCTGTCGCTGTCGTTCACATACCAGGCCAGCTCGTTGTCCTGCACCGCTTGCATGAAGCCCTCGACCCACATCAGGCCGGACGGCGGCAGCTGGCTCAATTGCTCGGCCGTCAGCACGCCTTGCGACAGCAGATCGGCCTTGGTGGCTTCGTCGAACTCGGTGATCAGCGGCTCCAGCAGCATCGCTTCCGGCTCGGCGGCCAGTACTTCAGGGTTCAGATTGGCGCTGATCTCGTCCCAGCGGAGGTGCAGCACGGTCATGAATTCTTCGGTCGCTTCCTGCGCGTCCAGCACGGCGGCCCAGTCGTCGCCGAACAGGGCGTCCATCGCCTGCATCGGTGAGCCGGCCACGGGGCCGCAGATCAGCGCGGTCAGATACCCGTCCAGCGTGTCGATGGGCACCGCATCTTCGTCTTCGGGCAGGTCGGCGGAAAGAATTTGCAGCAGGGCTGCCAAACGTTCGGCGTTGTCGTGATTGATGGTGTCGCTCATGGGGGACTCCTGAGTGGCGTGTCTGAAAAAAGAAAAGGTCCGCGAGCATCCACTTGCGGACCCGTAAGCAACATCCTACTGAAATGCTGCGCGAAATTACAAGCGCTCGCCGACCCAGGCTTGCACGCTGGCCAGCGCCGGGGCCAGGGCCGCCGGGTTGCTGCCGCCCGCCATCGCCAGATCGGGCTTGCCGCCGCCTTTGCCGCCGCATTGCTGGGCCACAAAATTGACCAACTCGCCGGCTTTGACGCGGCCCATGTGGTCGGCGGTCACGCCGGCTGCCAGGTTGACGCGTTCGCCGTCCACCGAGGCCAGCACGATGATGGCGCTGCCCAGCTTGTCTTTGAGCTTGTCCATCGTCTCGCGCAAGGTCTTGGCATCGGCACCGGCCAGTGTGGCGGTCAGCAGCTTGACGCCCTTGAACTCGACCGCGTGCGTCAGCAACTCGTCGCTTTGTGCGCTGGCCAAGCGGCTCTTGGCCGCGCTCAGCTCTTTTTCGAGCGCCTTGACTTGATCGAGCACCGCGTGAATGCGGGTTTCCAGCTCGGCCGGGGCTGTTTTCAGGTGGCTGGAGACGCGGTTGACCGTGCTCTCCAGGCCCTGCACATAGGCCAGCGCGTTGTCGCCGGTCAGCGCCTCGACCCGGCGCACACCGGCCGCCACGCCGCCCTCGCTGACGATCTTGAACAGGCCGATGTCGCCGCTGCGGCCCACATGCACGCCGCCACACAACTCCTTCGAGCTGCCGATGCCGAGCACTCGCACGGTCTCACCGTACTTTTCGCCGAACAGCATCATCGCGCCGCTCTTTTGCGCATCTTCCAGCGCCATCACCTCGGCGCTGGTCGCCACGTTGGCCAGAATTTCGGCATTCACGAGCTGCTCGATGCGGCCGATCTGCTCGGGCGTGACCGGGGCGTTGTGGGCAAAGTCGAAGCGGGTGCGCTCGAACGTGACCAGCGAACCTTTTTGCTGCACATGCTCGCCCAGCACTTCGCGCAAGGCCTTGTGCATCAAGTGGGTGGCACTGTGGTTGCGGATCGTGCGAACCCGCGTTTCGGCGTTGACGCGGGCGGTCAGCACATCGCCGACGCTGATGCGGCCTTCGAGCACGCGGCCGTGGTGGCCGAACACATCGGCCTGGATCTTCAGGGTGTCTTCCACCTCGAAGCGGCTGCTGGCATTGCGCATCTCGCCCGCGTCACCGGCTTGGCCGCCGCTTTCGGCATAAAAAGGCGTGTGGTCGAGCACCACCACCGCGTCGTCACCGGCCTGGGCCGTGCTCACGCTGACACCGTCGAGGTAGACGGCCAACACTTTGGAGGTTTCGCAGACCAGATGCTCGTAGCCGTGGAAGGCGGTGGCCGCACCGCTGTAGGCCAGGCCTTGGGCCATCTTGAACTTGCCGGCCGCGCGGGCGTTGTCACGTTGCTTGGCCATCGCGGCGTCAAAGCCGGCTTGGTCGACGGTCACGCCGCGCTCGCGGCAGACGTCGGCCGTCAGGTCGACCGGGAAGCCGTAGGTGTCGTGCAGCTTGAAGGCCAGTTCGCCGTCGAACTGCTTCAGGCCCGGCGTCAGCGCGCCTTCCAGGATCTCCATGCCGTTGGCAATGGTCTGGAAGAAGCGCTCTTCTTCTTGCTTGAGCACCTCGGTGACACGCGCTTGCGCCGCACGCAATTCGGGGTAGGCCTCGCCCATTTGGTGGGCCAGCTCAGCCACGATTTTGTGGAAGAAGGCGCTGCG
>JBIIVZ010000491.1:0-2775 GCA_044339175.1 Roseateles sp. | reverse complement strand
AGCGGCGTGCCCAGCCACAGCGGCGAGCCTTCAGCGACCGGAAGATGCAACCAAATCAACGTCGGGCGAGCACCTAACTCAATGCGAATGTCGTCCACCACCACGCCCATCGACTGCCATTCGTCCTCCAGCACATGCGCGCTAGGCGGCCAAGTCAGATCAAAGGTGCGCCGGTCTTGCACGCTAGCGCGGAGCTGCAGCGGTGCCCCGCCCGGTGCCTCCGGCAGCACACAGGCAGGGCAAGCCTGGACTGCCTTCAGCACAGGGCCCCATAGCTGGGCATAGAGCACGGCCTGACGGACCCCGGCAGCCATCTGCGCACCCACGACAACCAGCACAAAGGTGACCGACGCCAGCCCGGCCTGCGCCCACATCAGGCGTGCAAACAGCGTGTCAACTCGCCAGGGCCAGCGCATAAGTTAACCCTGCTGCGTGGCTGTGCCGGGCTGGAAGGCATAGCCCTGGCCGCGCAGCGTCACGATCCACTCGGGGCCAGGCCGTGCCGCACACAGCTTGCGGCGCAAACGCCCAATCTGCACGTCGACCGTGCGGTCCAGCGGACGATAGCCACTGACTTGGGCGGCGGCGGCCAGCAACTCACGCGAACAAGCGGCACTACCCGCGCTGACCAGGGCCAGCAAGATCTTGAACTCCACACTGGTGAGCGGCACGACTTGGCCCTGCACGCTGGCCTCGCGGCGCGGCAGGTCGATACGCAAGCCGTCAAAAACCAGCTCGGTGACGGGCACGGGCAGCGGCACCACAAGCCGGTGGCGCCGCAGCAGCACACGGATGCGCGCCACCAACTCGCGGCTGTCGAAGGGCTTGCCGAGATAGTCCTCAGCGCCGATCTCCAAACCCAGCACACGGTCCAGCGGATCGCCACGGGCGGACAGCATGAGGATGGGCAGCGCGGGGTCGCGGCCATGCCAGCGCCGGCACAGGTCCAGACCGTTGGCGTCACCGAGCATCATGTCCAGCAACACCAGCGCAGGCCGCTGCAAAGCCAACCAGCGCTCGGCTTCGGCCCCGCTGCCGACCGAATGACTGACCCAGCCCTCGCGGGCCAACAACCGGTGCAATTGCCCACACAGCTCCGCATCGTCGTCAACGATCAGGATCAGGGGTGCGGTTGCGGGAGAAGGCGGAAGCGAAACAGGAATCTTGAGCGGTGTCATGGAAAGTCATCTTCACAGCCGAGGCCGGAATCTACCAAAACATTAAGGAACACTTAATTTTTTCACACTGCGGCTGCGGTATTTGAGCGAATAGCAAGTCATTTCCTAGCGAATTAAATGACTCTGACCCCATTTTCTTCATCGCCGAATGCCGATCAGACTCGCCAACCCTGGCATCGCAGGGCCTTCCGGAATCATGCAAAATTTTGCGTTTGGAATTGGGTTGGGTTGGGTTGCACGGGGACGCATCCAACCCGCTGTCACCGGCAAGCGCCGGTTGTGCGCCCATTGCTGCGAACCGGCCAACCGCCTCGCTCTAAACCCTTGAATCTGGTGCGCATCATGACTCGACGCAATTCACCCAACGACATCCAGAATTTGGGTGAGCTGAGCCGCCTGGGCGACTTCGTCGTGGACAAGCGCCTCGGGCAGCGTTCGCTGGCCAAGAAGAACCGGCGCAACCGGCACTACGAAAAGCAATTCATCCGCAACATGCTCGATCACCCGCCTGCGGCTGAGCCCGCCGAGCCCGTGATACCTCCGAACGACGCAGCCGATCTGCTTTAAAACGGGCGGGCGCTGCCGCTGTTGCGTCTTTTTGTGGGTGACAGCCACGCTTTTTCCGCCTATCGCACGCGCGAGCCTACTCGAGCCCAGCGGCGAGATTTGCAGCGAATCCTTGCCCTATGCTGTTTGCGGATCGGTTCAACCCCAAGCGGCTGAACCGCCTTCATAAGCCCGACCCCAGCTACCGCCGGATGTAAAAGCCCGCGCGGTGCCATCGCGATTGCTGCAGCCTGTTCGGCTGTTTGGCATGACGGCATGTTTGGGAAGTTTGGCTGAGCGCGCCACTTGACGAGGTCTTGGCACCGCTGAGTCTCCCTCGCACATCGGCACTTTTTTAGCGGCCTTCAGTGAGTCCAAGCTGCCGCCGTGGCTGCAAATCTCTTGCTTGGTGAGTTATTGACCGTGTCAATGAGTTCATCAACTAATTGATCAATCAATAAATAAATTAATAAATTAATTAATTAATCAATTTCACTTACTCGCAGGAGATCAGATCGATGGATATCGTCAATATAGGCTGGATTGCAGCCTCGCTCGTCGCACTGATGTGGATGGCCTACCGCGGTGCCAGTGTTGTGCTGATCGCTGCCGTGCTGGCCATGGTGACCGCCACGCTGGCCAGCGATATCAATCCGCTGGTGGCGCTGACCGAGCATTACATGCCGGCGGTGGTGTCCTTCATCAAAACCTTCTTTCCGCTGTTTCTGGCCGGTGCCGTATTTGGCCGGGTCATGGGTGTCAGCAGCGCAGCCAATGTGGTGGCCGACAGCATTGCCGGCCTGATTGGTAGAAAGCAGGCCGTGCTGATCGTCGTCATGGCCACCGCGATTCTTACCTACGGCGGGGTCAGCCTGTTTGTGGTGGTATTCGCCGTTTACCCGATTGCCGTTGAGTTATTCAGAACCGGAAATATCCCAAAACGCTTGATCGCACCGGCGATTGCCTTGGGAGGATTCACCTTCACGATGACCGCACTGCCCGGTTCACCGCAGGCGATCAACGCGATTCCGATCAAATATTTGGACACCAC
>JBIIVZ010000490.1:0-2777 GCA_044339175.1 Roseateles sp. | reverse complement strand
GTGACGGGATGTCTGCAGGCTTTGCGGAAAGCCCATAACTTAGTGCTGTGAATGCGGCCGGTCTGTGCGTTTGCCCACGCAGCGAGCCAGTACGCCATGTGCGGTTCTGTCGCAATAGGCAGGGTCGGCAATCCAAGCCATGCTTGATTTTCGTAAAAGTTCGATCTCTGCTGCCTTGCGAAAGGTGATTAGACGGTTCCACTATCCACTCGAAGTGATGATGTCTTGCGTGCGCAGGTACGCCGCGTACCCGCTGAGCTTTCGGCATCTGGAAGAGATGATGGGCGCGCGCGGAGTCTCGGTCGACCACGCGACGGTGCACCGCTGGACGGTCAAAATGTTGCCGGTGCTGGGCAAAGTGTTTCGCTCGCGTAAGCAGGATGTGGGATGCGGGATGTGGGATGTGCGCAGGAGTTGGCGCATAGATGAGACCTACATCAAGGTCAACGGCGACTGGAAATATCTGTACCGGGTGCTCGACCGCCACGGTGACACGGTTGACTTTTTGCTGCCAGCTAAACGAGACCTGGCCGCAGCGCGGCGCTTTTTCGAGCGCGCGATGGGTCAGCATGATTTGCCCGAGTCGATCACCATCGACAAGAGCGGCGCGAATACGGCCGCGATCAACAACGTGATTGCCGGCACCGCCATCTTGATGCGGCAATGCAAATACCTGAACAACATCGCCGAACAAGACCACCGGGCGATCAAGCGAGTGACGCGGCCGATGATGGGTTTCAAGAACTTTCGCTGCGCGCAGTCGCTCATAGCCGGAATAGAGACCATGCACATGATTCGCAAAGGCCAGATGAAGTCTGGCCCCAAAGGCCAAGTTCTATCCAAAGCCGAGCAGTTCTACAGCTTGGCATTTTGAGAAACAGCGGCTATGCCGCTTTGCTACGCCGATTCGCTGTTATTGCGACAGAACCTCCAAAACAGCCTGATGCACAGCCCAATGTGCCCGTCAAACATGATTGGACGAGACCCTGTACATTTCCGCCGTTGCCGACCCTCTTCTCTCCATTTTTTCTATTTCCGACCCCGACTCCCATGAACCTGATCGAATCGCTGCAGTGGCGCTACGCCACCAAAAAGATGGACCCGACCCGCCCGGTGCCGCAAGACCAAGTGGACCGCATCATCGAGGCCGCGCGTCTCACGCCGACGTCCAGCGGCTTGCAGCCGTTTGAAATCATCTCGGTCACCAGCCCCGAGGTGCGCGCCAAAATCCGCGAGATCGGCTGGAACCAGGGCCAGATCACCGACGGCTCCCACCTGCTTGTGTTTGCCGCCTGGGACAATTACACGGCCGAGCGCATCAACCACATGTTCGACCTGACCAACGAGATCCGCGGCTTCAAGAACGAGGGCTGGGAAACCTACCGCCAGATGCTGCTCAAGACCTATCCGCAGCGCGATGCTGAGGTGAACTACCAGCATGCCGCCCGCCAGGCCTATATCGCCCTGGGCGTGGCGATGGTGGCCGCCAGCGAGGTGCAGGTCGACTGCACGCCGATGGAAGGTTTCGACTCGGCCAAGCTGGACGAGATCCTGGGGCTGCGCGAGCGTGGCCTGCGCAGCGTCGTCATCCTGCCGCTCGGCTACCGGCAGGAAGAAGGTGACTGGCTGGTCAAGCTGACCAAGGTGCGCCGGCCGCTCGAGCAGTTCCTGACCGAGGTGAAGTAGCAAGTCCAGCGCCGTATCGGCGCTGACGAGCGTGAGCGCCATGCGTAGGCCCTCCCGGCCCTGGGGCAATCTCTCCTCATGACGTCACGCTTTCTGAAGATCACCCTCGTCCTGGGCCTGCTGTCCACGATCGGCCTGTTCGCCATCGACATGTACTTGCCCGCCCTGCCCGCCATCGGCATCGGCCTGAGCGCGGACATCGGCTGGGTGACAGATAGGAAATTCAACCACCTCGCAGCAAGCATGACGACGCTGGAACGGTTGACCCATCCGGAATTCCCCTTGGCAAGGCCAGCGTCGCTTGGCTGAGGCGCTTGGCGCGCCGCCAGCATCAAAACTTGAACTCATTCGGGTTGAATCTTGCTGAAAGTGGCCGGTAGCAGCGCACCCGTTCTCAGTGTCACCCATAGCGGCGGCCACTTTGGCCGACCCACCGACCGGCCGAGTGGCCGACAGTTACCAAGAAATGCGCTGATCGAGCGGGTTATCAGGAGCGACCTGCGGCGCAAAGTCCCAATCTGGTTCTCGCACGCTAGCAGCCTCTGACTGGCGCATCGAAGACAGTTTCGTCGGCCGGCTTTGCGCCTGCGCCATGGCGACCGCCGCCGCTCGAAGCGGTGAGTTGGGTGCCAGCACGCCGTAGTAGCGGTGCCGGTGGAGGCGCGGCGGGATCAGGGCGGCCGAGATGTCAGATAAGAGATCGATGAGCTCCAGCGGCGTGAGGATCAGATCGCCTTGTTTACCGCTCGACTGAGGTTCCGGGCAGTGACAGACCAGATCAGCGCCACGCTTGCGAACATATTGCAATAATTTTTTGACGTGATGCTCCGGGCTCGAAGCTGAGTGCCAACGCGGTCTTTCCCAAGAAATTAGACCCGTCCCTTGCTATGCGTGGCGCTGGCGTTTGCCTCCATCAAGCCTGCGCCGATACCGGCAGCCGCTCCCGCGCCACCCGCCGCAGCAGCGCCGACAGCGCCACCGCCGCAATGGTCAAGCCAACGATCAGCGCCATCCAGAAGCCGCTCGCCCCCATGGCCTGGGCCGGGCGCCAGGGCAGCCACAGCGGCGCCAGCCCCAGCGCACAGCCCAGC
>JBIIVZ010000489.1:0-2782 GCA_044339175.1 Roseateles sp. | reverse complement strand
GGCCACGCAGGCGGCGTGTTGGGCTACAGCCTGGGGCCCTGGAGCATGCGGGCGCTGGGGTTTGTCGGCTCCGGCGTGGTGTGGATTTGTGCGTTGCTGCTGGGTGCTTCGCTGGCCTTCAGATTTTCCTGGCTGCGCCTGGCCGAGTTGATGGGCACGCGCATCGACCACTGGCGTGAGCGCTGGTTGGATAGTCGCGAGCAGGCTGCGGATCAACGCTACGGCGAACAAGCGGCGCAGCAGCGCAAGCAAGTTCTCGAGGTGGAGCGCAAGGTGGTGGTCGAACATCTACCCATCGTCATCGAGGTGCCGGTGGTTGAGGCACCCAAATCCACCCGCGTCGCCAAAGAGCGCCAAACCGCCTTGTTCGTGGACGTCAGTGACACCAAGCTGCCGCAAGTCGACTTGCTTGACGCCGCGCCGGGTCGGGTTGAATCGGTGGCGCCTGAATCGCTGGAAATGACCTCGCGCATGATCGAAAAGAAGCTGCGCGACTTCGGCGTCGAGGTGCGCGTGGTGGCGGCATCCCCCGGCCCGGTGATCACGCGCTACGAAATTGAGCCGGCCACCGGCGTCAAAGGCTCGCAAATCGTCGGTTTGGCCAAAGACCTGGCGCGTTCGCTGAGCTTGGTGTCGATCCGCGTGGTCGAGGTCATTCCGGGCAAGAACTTCATGGCGCTGGAGTTGCCCAATGCACGCCGCCAGACCATTCGTTTGTCGGAAGTGCTGGGCTCGCAAATCTATGCCGATGCGCAGTCGCCGCTGACCATGGGGCTGGGCAAGGACATCATCGGCCTGCCGGTGGTGGCTGACTTGGCCAAGATGCCGCATTGCCTGGTGGCCGGCACGACCGGTTCGGGCAAGTCGGTCGGTATCAACGCGATGATCCTCAGCTTGCTCTACAAGGCCGAGGCTCGCGATGTACGGCTGATCTTGATCGACCCGAAGATGCTGGAGATGAGCGTCTACGAAGGCATACCGCATCTGCTGGCTCCGGTAGTGACCGACATGAAACAGGCCTCCAACGCACTGAACTGGTGTGTCGGCGAAATGGAGCGGCGCTACAAATTGATGAGCAAGATGGGCGTGCGCAACCTGGCCGGCTACAACAAGAAGATCGACGACGCCACCGAGCGCGGGGAGTCGATGCCCAACCCGTTCAGCCTGACGCCCGAGATGCCTGAACCGCTGGACCGCTTGCCTTTCATCGTTGTCGTTATCGACGAGTTGGCCGACCTGATGATGGTGGTCGGCAAGAAGATCGAAGAGTTGATTGCCCGCTTGGCACAAAAAGCTCGGGCCGCTGGCATTCACTTGATTTTGGCCACGCAGCGCCCCAGCGTGGACGTGATCACCGGCTTGATCAAGGCCAATATTCCGACCCGTTTGTCCTTCCAGGTCAGCTCCAAGATCGACAGCCGCACCATTCTTGACCAGATGGGTGCCGAAGCGCTGCTGGGCATGGGCGATATGTTGTACATGCCGTCCGGCACCGGCCTGCCGATCCGCGTGCATGGCGCTTTTGTCAGCGATGACGAAGTGCACCGGGTGGTCGAATACCTGAAAACGCAGGGCGAGCCCAATTACATCGAGGGCATCCTGGAAGGCGGCGTGCTCGAAGGTGAGGGCGGCGAAGCGCCCGCACCGGGCGAGGCCAACGGCGAGGCCGACCCGATGTACGACCAGGCCGTGGCCATCGTCTTGCAGCACCGCCGGGCCTCGATTTCGCTGGTGCAGCGCCATTTGCGCATCGGCTACAACCGGGCCGCACGCTTGCTCGAACAGATGGAAAAGTCGGGTTTGGTGTCGAGCATGTCGACCAACGGCAACCGCGATTTACTCTTGCCCAAACGGGATGAAGGATGACCTTGAAAATTCCGCGATTACTTGCAATTCTGTTGAGTTTGTTTGCCCTGTTTGGAGGTGCGGCCGCCCAGGCTGATGCGGTTGATGCCCTGAAAACCTTTGTCCGCGAGGTCAAGAGCGGCAGCGCCCAGTTCAGCCAAGTTGTGACTTCGCCGGACGGCGTGCGCAAGAAGACCTCGTCCGGCAGCTTCGAGTTCCAGCGGCCCAATCAGTTCCGTTTCGCCTACGCCAAGCCGTTCGAGCAGTTGATCGTCGGTGATGGGCAGAAGGTCTGGCTTTTTGACCCCGACCTGAATCAGGCCAGTTCCAGTCGCATGACGCAGGCGCTCGGTTCAACGCCGGCAGCCTTGCTGGCCGGTGCCAACTTGGAGCGAGACTTCATCCTGAAGGCGCTGGACTCGGACGGTGGGCTCGATTGGGTGCAAGCCCTGCCGCGCCAAGCCGATGGCGGCTTTCAATCGCTGAAAATTGGCTTCAAAGGCCGTGAACTGGCGGCGTTGGAAATTCTCGATGGCTTTGGCCAACGCTCGCGTTTGACCTTCACGGCTGTCGTCTCGAATCCGGTGCTGTCGGCCGCGCGCTTCCGCTTTGTGTTGCCGGCCGGTGCCGATCTGATCGAGCAGTAGCAGCGGCTTGAATCGACCAAGAACGCGGGCTGCGACAATTTCTCCATGTCTTCTCTCAACGATTCGCTGTTCCCTGAGTTTGAACCGTCAGCACCTGCCGATGCAGCCGCACTGAAGCCCCCGTTGGCCGAACGCTTGCGGCCCACGCGGCTGGACGACGTGATCGGCCAACGTCATTTGCTCGGCCCCGGCATGCCACTGCGCGCGGCGTTCGAGTCGGGGCGTCTGCATTCGATGATTTTGTGGGGGCCGCCCGGTGTCGGGAAAACGACGCTGGCGCGCTTGATGAC
>JBIIVZ010000057.1:0-9888 GCA_044339175.1 Roseateles sp. | reverse complement strand
CCTGCGGGTCGCGGATCTGGCTGTCCAGGCTGCCGCGGCGCTGCGTCGCGGTGATCACATCCCACAGCCCGACGCGGTGCGCTTGCAGCAGCGACAAGCGTGCGGGGTAGTCTGCCTCCGCCAGCGGCAAAGCCAAGGCCGCACCCAGCAGCCGCCAGAACTGATTGCGCGGGTGGCCGTAATACTGCTGCGCTTGCAGCGAGGCCACACCGGGGAAGCTGCCCAGCACCAGCCAACGCGTGTCGGGCGCGACTTGCGGGGCCAAGCCTTGCAAACGCGGAAGTTCTGCTGCTGCACTTGCCGGCGCAGGGCGTCGATCAATCATGGCAAGCGGACAAGCGAGGCAAGGCGGCGTGCACATTGGCACGGGTGACGGCGGCCGTTTGATCCAGCGTCCAACCGCGCAAGTCCGCCAGGCTACGGGCAATGCGCGGCAACTCGGCAGGCTCGTTGCGGGATGAGACCGGGGCCGAGTGTTGATGGGCACCTGGATCGGCCCGCTGCGCCGCCGTCTGGTACAGCCAGTGCGGCGGCATGTCGGGTGAATCGGTTTCCAGCACCAGGGCGCTGGCCGGCACCGTCTGCGCCAGGCGGCGAATCTGCAGCGATCGCTCAAACGTCAGCGTACCGCCAAAGCCGAGCTTGAAGCCCTGCTGAATGAACATCGCCGCCTGCTGCGCGCTGCCGTTGAAAGCGTGCGCAATGCCGCCACTCACCGGCGTGGCTCGCAGGCCCTTCAGCAGCAAATCGGCGCTGCGCCGCACATGCAGAAGCACCGGCAATTGGTGCTTGCGCGCCAGCTTCAGTTGTTCAAGGTAGAAAAACTGCTGGCGTTCGGGGTCCAGGCCGGGTACAAAAAAATCCAACCCGATCTCACCTATCGCCACAAGCCGTGGGTCACGCGGAACCTGCCCCAGCAACTGATCGAGCCGGATCAAGTCCTGCTCATCGGCCTGCATCACATAGAGCGGATGAATGCCCAGCGCATAGGCAAAGCGATGCTGGTGTGCCAGCTCACGCACCGCGTCGAAATCAAAGGCCGCCACCGCGGGCAGCACCAGCATGTCAACACCCGCAGCGCGGGCTCGGTCCACCACCGCATCCCGGTCGGGCGCGAACTCTGCCGCGTCGAGATGGCAATGGCTGTCAATCCACATCGGGAGCTTACAAAAAAGAGCAGCGCCTACTTGAACACCACCGTGCGGCGGCCGTTCATCAGCACCCGGTGCTCCGCATGCCATTGAATCGCCCGCGCCAGCGTCACGCACTCCACATCGCGACCCATGGCCACCAGCTTCTCGGGCGACAGGCTGTGGTCGATGCGAGCCACTTCCTGCTCGATGATCGGCCCCTCGTCAAGGTCCGAGGTGACGTAATGAGCGGTCGCGCCAATCAACTTGACGCCGCGCTCGTAAGCCTGGTGATAGGGCCGCGCGCCCTTGAAACTGGGCAAAAAGCTGTGGTGAATATTGATTGCCCGACCGGACAGCGCTTGGCACAACTCGGGCGAGAGGATTTGCATATAGCGGGCCAACACCACCAGATCGATCCGGTTCTCCTCGATCACCTCGACGATCTTGCGTTCCTGCGCCCGCTTTTGCTCCTCGCTGGAGTTCAACAGCGGGAAGTGATGAAACGGGATGTTGTGCGAGGCGGCCAGCTGATAAAAGTCCCGGTGGTTGGAAACAATCGCCGGAATCTCCACCGCCAGATGGCCGGTCTGGACCCGAAACAACAGGTCGTTCAGGCAATGCCCGAGCTTGGAGACCAGCAACAGCACTCGCGTCTTGGCAGCAGCCGCCACCAGCAGCCAATCCATTTGCAGCCGGGTTGCCAACGGTTCGAAATGCTGGCGCAGCGCCGCCGCTTCAACGGATGCCGCACATTCAAATTCGATGCGCATGAAAAAACGCTGATGGTCGGCGTCGCCATGCTGGGCCGAGGTCAGGATATTGCCGCCCTGCGCCAGCAGCAGGCCGGTCACCGCGTGGACGATGCCGGCTTGATCGGGGCAGCTCAGCTTGAGGATGAAGCGCGCGGTGGCCGCAGGCGTTGTTGTCTCGGTTGTTGCTGTGTTCATCGTCATTTCGTCAGTCACAAAGGTACGGCGGATTTACCGCTGACCAGGTTCAATTGCGCTTGGCATTGCGCGGCCAGCGTCTGATCGTGGGTGACCAGCACGAAGGCGGTGCCCTGCTCTCGCGCTTGGTCCAGCATCAGCTCGAACACCGCCTGCGCGGTGCTGCGGTCCAGATTACCGGTCGGCTCGTCGGCCAGCACGCAGGCCGGCTGTGTCACCAGCGCGCGCGCAATGGCGACCCGCTGGCGCTCGCCGCCGGACAACTCGGACGGCCGGTGCAGCAAGCGGCCGGACAAACCGACGCGCCCCAGCATGGCCGCCGCCACCTCGCGGGCTTGCGGCTGCGGCATGCGGCGTATGCGCAAGGGCATGGCCACGTTGTCGAGCGCGCTGAACTCGGGCAGCAGGTGGTGAAACTGGTAGACAAAGCCCAAATGCTGGTTGCGCCAGCGGCCCAATTCCGGCTCGCCCATGTCGGCCAAATTGCGACCCATCAAGCTGACCCGGCCGGCGCTGGGCTTGTCCAGACCGCCCAACAGATGCAGCAAAGTCGATTTACCCGAACCCGAGGCACCGACGATGGCCAGCGTCTGGCCGCGCCGCACGCTGATGTCCACACCGGCCAACACCTGCACATCCAGAGCCCCTTCGCTGAAGCGCCGCTCCAACGCCACGCCTTGCAAGACCAGATCATTCCTCGCTGCCGCGTCACTCACGGCCGCGTCTCTTGCTGCCGCGTCTCTCACTGCCACATCACTCATATCTCAACGCCTCGGCCGGCTGCACGCGGCTGGCGCGCCAACTGGGGTAAATCGTTGCCACAAAGGCCAGGATCAGCGAAGTCACCGCAATCGGCACGATGTCGCCCTGCTGCGGATCGCTGGGCATGTGGCTGATCAAATAGATGCTGCCGGGCAGAAAGCTGACGTTCAACAAGCGTTCGATGGCCGGCACGATCACGTCGATATTGAAAGCCACCAGCAAGCCCATGCCCACGCCCGTCAACGTTCCGATCACGCCCGACGCCGCCCCTTGCACCATGAAAATCCCCATGATGGAGCGCGGGCTGGCACCCAAGGTGCGCAGAATGGCGATGTCCGATTGCTTGTCAGTCACCGTCATCACCAGCGTGGACACCAGGTTGAAGGCGGCCACCGCCACGATCAGCGTCAGGATGATGCTCATCAAGCGCTTCTCCACTTGCACCGCATCAAACCAGTTGGCGTTGGTGCGGGTCCAGTCGCGCACGCGCACGTCCGGGCCCAGGCTCTGGGTCAATTGCGCTGCCACTTGACGCGCCTCGTGCACATCGCGCAGCTTCAACTGCACGCCGGTCGGCCCTTCGACGCGGAACAATTTGGCTGCATCGTCCATGTGAATCAGCGCCAGCCCGTTGTCGTACTCGTAATGCCCGGCGTTGAAGGTGCCCACCAACGTGAACTGCTTGAGACGCGGCACCACACCGGCCGGGGTGACCTGACCACTGGGTGCGACCAAGGTGATCTTGTCACCCTCGCGCACGCCGAGCGAGCGGGCCAACTCCCCGCCCAGCACGATGTTCCATTCACCGGCGCGCAGCTTGGCCAGCGCACCGTCCAACAGTAGCGCAGCCAACGGCGTCACCGTCGCCTCGTCCGCCGGCGAGATGCCGCGCACGATCGCGCCGCGCATCTCATCGCCACGCGCGATCAGTGCTTGCGCCGCCACAAAAGGGGCGACACCGACCACCGCCGAGTTCTCGCGCGCCTTTGCGGCCGTGGCTCGCCAGTCGGACAAGGCCTGGTTTTGGTAGGACAGCACCTCCACATGCGCGATGACGGACAGCATGCGGTCACGCACCTCGCGCTGAAAACCGTTCATCACCGACAAGACAATGATCAACGCCGCCACGCCCAGGGCAATGCCCAGGACGGACACGCCGGAGATAAAGGAGATGAAGCGATTGCGTCGTCCACCACGGCCAGCGCGGGTGTAACGCCAACCGATTTGCAATTCATAGGGCCAGTTCATGCGTCAGTGTGCCTCATCCCAATTGGTGCCCACACCCACCTCGGCCAGCAGCGGCACGCGCAAGTCTGCCACGCCGGCCATCAAACGAGGCACCTCCAGCTTGACCCATTCCAGCTCGGCTGCAGGCACTTCAAAGACCAGTTCGTCGTGCACCTGCATGACGATGCGGGTCGTTTTGCCCAGCCGGTCCAGTTCGGCCTGCACCGCGATCATGGCGAGTTTGATCAGGTCAGCGGCCGTGCCTTGCATCGGCGCATTGATGGCCTGACGCTCGGCACCGGTACGGCGCGGGCCGTTGCCGGAGTTGATTTCGGGCAACCACAGCCGTCGGCCAAACACGGTTTCCACATAGCCCAGCGCCTTGGCCGACTCCCGAGTCGCGTCCATGTAATGTTTGACGCCGGCAAAGCGAGTGAAGTAGCGGTCGATATAGTCCTTGGCCGCTTTGGTTTCGATCCCTAAGCTGGTCGCCAAACCAAAGGCACCCATGCCGTAGATCAGTCCGAAGTTGATCGTCTTGGCGTAGCGGCGCTGCTCAGTTGTGACCTCGGCCACCGGCGTGTTGAAGACCTCGGAGGCAGTGGCCTTGTGCACGTCGATGCCTTCGCCAAAGGCGCGCAGCAGGCCCGGGTCTTCGCTGATGTGGGCCATGATGCGCAACTCGATTTGCGAGTAATCGGCGCTGACGATCAAATGTCCGGGCGGCGCGATAAAAGCCTCGCGCACTCGCCGCCCCTCGGCCGTGCGAATCGGGATGTTCTGCAGGTTCGGCTCATTGCTGGACAAGCGCCCAGTCACGGCAACAGCCTGCGCATAGTTGGTGTGCACCCGTCCGGTCGCGGCGTTGATCATCAACGGCAGCTTGTCGGTGTAGGTGCTCTTCAGCTTGGCCAAACTGCGGTACTCCAAGATCTTGGCCGGCAACGGGTAATCGGCCGCCAACTTATCCAGCACTTCTTCGTCGGTGGACGGCGCGCCGGTGGCCGTTTTCTTCAAGACCGGCAGGCCCAGTTTGGTGAACAGGATTTCGCCGATCTGCTTCGGGCTGCCCAGATTGAATGGCTGCCCGGCAATGTCGTAAGCCTGCGCCTCCAGCGCCAGCAGACGCTGGCCCAACTCGTGACTTTGCGCCTGCAGCAACGGCGCGTCGATCAACACGCCGATCCGCTCGATGCGGGCCAGCAAGGCGCTGGTCGGCATTTCGATGGACTGGTAGACGAACGCCAGCCCGGCGTTGGCTTGGATCTGCGGCCACAGCAACTGGTGCAGTTGCAAGCACATCTCGGAATCTTCGCCGGAATAGATGGCGGCGCGGGCCACATCCACTTGGGCAAACGGGATCTGGTGCACGCCCTTGCCGCACATGTCCTCGTAGCTCAGGCCGCTGCGCTCCAGGTGGCGCTCCCCCAACGCACCCAGGCCATGGCTTTTGTGCGCTTCCAGCACATAGCTTTGCAGCATGGTGTCGTGCTGCACACCGCGCAAGGCAATGCCGTGGTTGGCCAACACATGGGTGTCGTACTTCAGGTTCTGCCCGACCTTGGCCGCTGCAGCGTCCTCCAGCCAGGGCTTCAGTCGGGCCAGCACTTCGTCCAGCGGCAATTGCTCGGGCGCATCTGGCCCGCTGTGTCGCAGCGGAATGTAGGCGGCCTCGCCCGGCTTGACGCTGAAGGAAATACCGACGATGCGAGCTTGCAGCGGATCGAGCGAATCGGTCTCGGTGTCCACGGCCACCAGCGCTGCCGCTTGCAGTTGAGCCAGCCAAGCATCGAATTGCGCCCAGTCGAGGATGGTGTCGTAGCGGCGCGCCAAACCCCCAGTCGGCTCGGCGGTGGTTTCTTGAGCGTCAGTACCGCCCTCGACAGCCACAGGATCAGCGAACAGGTCGCCATTGCCCTGCGGGTCCACTTTGGCCAGCTTGGTCGGCTTGTCCTGCTTGTCCCTTGTGGTGTTGCCCACCGCCTTGCCGCCACCCAACTCCTTCAACCAGCTCTTGAAGCCGTAGCGCTGGTAAAACTCTTCCAGCCCGGCCAGATCAACCTCGCGCAAGGCCAGCGCGTCCAGCGTCGGCCATTGCGGCACATGGCCGTTCAGGTCGCAGTCCTGCACCACGGTGACCAACTTGCGGCCCATCGGCAACCAGTCCAGCGCCTTGCGCAGGTTCTCGCCGGCGGCACCCTTGATCTGCTCGGCGGCCGCGATCACGCCGTCCAGCGAGCCAAACTCGCCGATCCATTTAGCAGCGGTCTTGGGGCCGACCTTGGCCACGCCGGGCACGTTGTCCACCACATCGCCCATCAGCGTCAGGTAGTCGATGATGCGATCGGGCGGCACACCAAACTTGGCCACCACGCCGGCCACATCGAGCTTTTCATTGCTCATGGTGTTGATCAGCGTCACGTCCGGCGTCACCAACTGAGCCAAATCCTTGTCGCCGGTGGAAACCACCACCGCATGACCCAGCTCGGCCGCCACCCGCGCCAGCGTGCCGATGGCGTCATCGGCCTCGATGCCGGGCACCTCCAGAATCGGCCAACCGAGCAGCTTGACAATCTCGTGAATAGGCGCGATTTGCTCCCGCAGCGCGTCGGGCATCGGCGAGCGCTGCGCCTTGTATTCGGGATACCAGGCATCGCGGAAGGTTGGCCCTTTGGCGTCGAACACGCAGACAGCATGCTCAGCGGGAATCTGCTCACGCAAGCGCTTCAGCATCGCCACCATGCCGTGGATAGCACCGGTGGGCACGCCCTCTGGCCCGCGCAAGTCGGGCATGGCGTGGTAGGCGCGGTACAGGTAGCTGGAGCCGTCGACCAGCAGCAAGATCGGTTTGTTCATGGCGCGCATTGTCGGGTACGCCCGGGGCTGGCGCAGCGCCGGTTTAGAATCCCGCCATGTCCAGAGCCCTCATTACCAGCACCTTGTTGCTGGCCACCCTCACCCTTGCAACCAGTAGCGCCAGGGCCACCGACAAGCCTGAAGCAGTCGCCGATGCACAGGTTCAAACGACGGTGATCGAGGACGACAGCACCCGCATCGAAGAATTGCGCGTGCGCGGTCAGACCCAAAAGGTCACGATCCAGCCCAAAAACAGCAAGTTCCCCGCCTACGAAATCATCATGGGCGATGCCGGCCGAGAGCTCTCGCCCGGTGCCAGTTCGACCCGCGGCGCGGCGGGCAAGAGCGTCTGGCGGCTGCTGAATTTCTGACCGTCCGGCCCCCTGCCAGGCCTCCCAGGCCCAGTCACGGGCCTCCCCTTACTCACAAGTTCTGCGTTTGCTGACATGGCCGTATTCACCGAAGTCACCGAGCACCAAGCGCAAGCCTTGGTGAGCCGCCTGGAGCTGGGGCAAGTGCAAGCGTTGCGCGGCATCAGTGCCGGCATCGAAAACACCAACTATTTCGTCACCACCGACCAGGGCGAGTTTGTGCTGACCTTGTTCGAACGCCTGACGTTCGAGCAACTGCCGTTTTATCTGCACCTGATGAAGCACTTGGCCGCCTGCGGTCTGGCCGTGCCCGATCCGCAAACCGATGCGCAGGGCGACCTCCTCTTCGAGCTGAACGGCAAGCCGGCGGCGCTGGTCAACAAGCTGCGCGGTGGCCACCAGTTGGCACCCGATGTTTTCCACTGCGAACAGGTCGGTGCCGAACTGGCTCGCATGCACTTGGCCGGCCAGGACTTCCCGCTGACCCAGCCCAATTTGCGCGGCTTGGCATGGTGGACCGAAACGGTACCCGTCGTCCGGCCGTTTTTGACCGAGCCCCAAGCCGAGCTGATCAGCACCGAGTTGGCGTTCCAACAGCATCTGGCCTCGTCCGCCACCTATGCCGAACTGCCGCGCGGCCCCATCCATGCCGACCTGTTCCGCGACAACGTGATGTTCGAAGGCCTGCCCGGCCGCGAACGGCTGACTGGCTTCTTCGACTTCTATTTCGCCGGGGTTGACGCTTGGTTGTTCGACTTGGCCGTGTGCCTGAACGACTGGTGCATCGACCTCGCTAGCGGCCGCCTGGATGACACCCGCGCTGCCGCCTTTGTGCGCGCTTACGAAACGGTGCGGCCGCTGAGCGGCACTGAGCACCGCTTGCTGCCCGCCATGCTGCGCGGCGCAGCGCTGCGCTTCTGGATTTCGCGGCTTTGGGACGCCCATCTGCCGCGCGATGCCGCCTTGCTGAAAGCACATGACCCCAGCCACTTCGAGCGTGTATTGCGAGAGCGCACTCAAAGCCCCTGGCATGCCCTCCCCCAATAACGCCAACCTTGAGCCACTACCTTTGAACCAAGCTCCGATGATGCTGCATCTGCAAACCGTGCCTGCCCGCAACGGCCTGCTCTGGATACGCCACGGCATCAAGATGTTCCGTCGCAAGCCGTTGGCGCTGACGGGGCTGTTCTCCGTCTTCCTGTTCCTGGCTTTCGCCTTGCTGCTGCTGCCCGGCGTCGGCATCATCGTACTGTTGATGGCCCTGCCGCTGCTGTCGCTGGGCTTCATGCTGGCGACTCACTTGGTGCTGCAAGACCAGACGCCGACGGCCGCCGTCTTCATCGCCCCGCTGAAGCTGACAGCCAAGCGGCGCAACACGCAATTGCTGCTGGGCGCGGGTTATGCCCTGGCCACGGCAGGCATCAGCCTGCTGTCCGAATGGGTGGACGGTGGCAGTTTTGAAGCGCTGCAGATATTGATGGCCGACGGTGCTTCGGCCGACAAAATTGCCGAAGCTGCGGGGGATCCGCAGTTGTTCTGGGGCGCAGTCACGCGCTTGGGGCTGGCGGCGGCGTTGTCTGTGCCGTTCTGGCATGCGCCGGCACTGGTGCATTGGGGCGGTCAGGGCGCGATGCAGGCCTTGTTCTCCAGCACCCTGGGCGTCTGGCGCAACCGCGCAGCGTTTGCCTACAACGCCGTGTTGTGGGCCGTCATCGTGGTCGGGCTGAGCTTGGGCATCAGCTTGCTGACTGCGGTACTCGGCATGGGCCAATTGCTGCCGTTGCTGGCCATGCCGCTGGGTCTGCTGCTGTCGACCATCTTTTATGCATCGCTGTACTTCACCTTCATCGATTGCTACAAATTCGGTACGACACAGGTGCCGGATGAAAAGTCCGACTCGACGCTTGAGTGAATGATCGGCTGATCCTGGGGTGAGGCGGGAGATGGTAGGCGGGCGGTAAGCGGTAAGCGGTAAGCGGATGGGCGGTATTCGGCATTGGGATCATCGTGGCGGGCTGATTTGTCACGCCGATGACATGTGCTGAAACTAAATTACGGCCTTCGGGCGAGGGTTGCAACCATGCTTCGCCCGGTTTGTACAGGTTCGCTGCGGGCCTGCTCTCACCTATTCCGGAACTACCGATCATGTCTACACCCACTCAGCCAACCCAGCCCACTCGGCGCCAAGCCCTTAAATTTCTCGGCTTGCCTTTGGTGTTCCCCGTCGCCGGCCTGAGCGCCGGCACCCTGTTGACTGCTTGCGGCGGTGGCAGCGACAGCGCAGCGGTGATGGTTTCCGCCAACTTCAGCGCGATGGCCGCGCCGAACTTGGCGCAAGCCGCCGCGATGGCCACCACCACGGTGGCATCAAGCCTGAACGTGGTGCTGAGCGACAACACGACGCAGAGCTTCAAGTTGTCTTATGCCCCGTTCTTTCTGACGGGCAGCCAAGTTCCGGACGGCAAGGGCGGCATGATCTTGGCCGGTGGCTATTGGGACATCAACAACCAGCCCATCGTCGATAAATCTGTCGTCGGCCAAGAACGTCAGTTCTTCTCAGACTGCCCGGACGGCACCTCCTTGCTCAGCGTG
>JBIIVZ010000488.1:0-2787 GCA_044339175.1 Roseateles sp. | reverse complement strand
CGGGCGGGGCTGAATTCAAGCGCGCGGTGGCGTGCGCTGATGTCTTCGACATCGGTCACGTCGTCCATATTCCAGCGGCTCTTGGCGCGCAACCCGGCATTTGACGGGCCGGCCGGACGTGGCTGGACGGCCTTATTGGCCTTCAAGGTATCGAGCGAGATGCTCAGGTCGATCGGCTTTTCAAGCTCGCGCAAGCGTTCCGTGAAAGCCTGCAAAATTTTGTTGGGATCGAAGCCGTCTGACGCTGCCATGCCCGCATTGTGCCGGGCACCGGCAGCGTCCGAAACCGGGCTCACCCCAGGGTGGCCGCCCCAGCAAAAATCACTTCCACTGACAGCCCTTGTCGCGCGCCGCGTCCAGCACCAAGGGCAGCACCGCCAGCAGGCCAATACCCCCGTAAGCCTTGCGGCAATCGGCCTTGCCCGCTTTCTCCATCTCCTCCGACAATTTGGTCTTGTGCTCCGGCGGCACCGGCAGCAGTTGCAACACGCCGCGCGAGCCACGACTGGACAGCTCACCACCGCGCGGCGGCACCCATTGCAGATTCAAACGCGGCGCACTGGCCGAGGCGGACGGCGGCGTGGCCACGTCCTGCCCAACCCGCGGGCCGGCATCCGGTGCACCCGGCGCACCCGACACACTCGGCACTAACCCCAGCAAACCCGGGTCGACGACGCTCGGCTTGGGTGTTGCGGCCGCTGCACGAGTCGTTGCGCTGTCAGTTGCAGGATTGGCGGCCGGACTGCTTGCGATCGGTGCTGTGGCTGCTGTGGCTGCTGTGGCGGGAGACGCCAGCTCGGCAACCGGTTTGGGTTGCGGCTGAGTCTTGAGTTCGACATCAGCGGCCGGCAGCAGGCGCTCGGGCGGTGCGATCCGGGCCGCCGCTGGCACAGCCACCGGCTTCGCCACCAGGAGCTGTGGCGCGGCGGTGAGCGCCGGTGCCAGCACCGGCGGCAACACGGACGGCAGCGCTGGCCTCAGCTCAATTGCTTCAAGGCTCAGCGGTGCCGCAAGCAGCGGAGCTGGCGGGGCTGGCGCTGGAGCTGCCGGTGCGGGTGCGGGTGCGGGTGCAGTCTTGACCGACTCGCGTTGCGGCAAGGGCTCCAACTTCGTCACCGGCGCTGCCGGCAGCGCGGGCGATACGGGCTTGAGCACGGGCTGCGTCAGGCGTTCCAGCGCTGCGGCGGGCGCGGCGTCAAAGGACAGCAGCCGGGGCTGCGGCCGACTTTCGACCGGCGTCGCTTCCACCGGCTTGGCGGCCGTGGGAATTGGCTTGGGCAGCGGCTCGGCCGCCAGCAACGGCGGCGGCGGCGGTTCAGGTAGCGGCTGCGCTGGCACGGGCACCGGCGCTGGTCGGGGCTCTGCGGCCGCTGTGTCGCTCCAGGCACCGAGCCGGGCTGCGCCGGGCGTCTTCGGCAGATCAGCGGGCGCGGTGATCGGCCGGACCGCACCGCCGAAGCGCTCTTGCCGACCGCTGCCCACTGGGCCAGCGTTGGCGGGCGTCGGTGGCACGGGCAAGGCCGTCGCATCGTCACCCGGCTCAGCGCGCGGCCCGCGCAGGGTCACATTCAAACTGCCCCAGACGCCGTCGCCCGGCTTGGCCGTGCCGCTCGGTGCCGTGCCCACCACCAGCACCAGCCACACATGCAGCAGCAGCGCCAAAGCAACACAGTGGAACAGCCGGGTCGATTGAAGCGGCTCGGCTCGGCGCGGCATGATTTTCGTGAGTCCTGATCCGAAGTTGGGCTGGGCCGCGCCGCCCACTGGGCAGCTGAGCTATTTGACCGTGCGCTGCTCGAACCAGCGGCCCAGCAGGGCGCGCTCGTCGTCGGTGATGCCGGTCGCATTATTCATCGGCATGATTTTAAGCAGCACGGCTTGCTGATAAAGCGCCGGCGCATTCTGCTCGATCAGCGCAGCCGTATGCAGTTGGATGTTCTTTTGCGCCAACTGCGCGTTGTGGCACAACACGCAGCGCTGCTCCACCACTGCTTGCACCTGTGCCAGCGTGGGCGTGGGCTGGGCCGTGTTGGCCAGCGCGGGGCTGGGCGCGGCCGGTGCCATCCAAACGATCAAAGCGGCCAGCAGCGCCAGCGCCGCCGCCACCAGACCCCAGGCATTGATGCCCTTGTGGCGCTTGACGAAATAGCTGCGGATCAGCACACCGGCCAACATCAGGCCGATCAGCACCAGCCAGTTGTGGGCGTGGCTGTAAAGCATGCCGTAATGGTTGCTGAGCATGGCGATCAACACCGGCAGCGTGAAATAGGTGTTGTGGACGCTGCGCTGCTTGCCGCGCTGGCCGAACACCGGGTTCACCGGGCGGCCGGCGCGCATGTCGGCGATCACCTGCTTCTGGCCGGGAATGATCCAGACCAGCACATTGGCGCTCATCATCGTGGCGATCATGGCGCCGGTAATCAAAAACGCAGCGCGGCCGGCGAACAACTGGGCGGCGGCCCAACTGGCGAGCACGATGAAGGCAGCGATCAGGCCCAGCACCACACCGTCATTGCCGATCTGCCCGTCCGGCTTGTGGCCGAAGCGGCGGCAGATCTGGTCATAAACCAACCAACCGACCGACAAGAACACCAGCGCCGCCGCAATCGCCGAGGCGGTGCCGCCCGCCACCGAGCTCCAGTCAAAAACACGCCGGTCGATCAGGTAAGTGCTGGCATTGAACAAATAGAGCGTGACGAACAGCGCAAAGCCGCTCATCCAGGTCCAGTAGCTTTCCCAGTAGAACCAGTGCAGGTGCTGCGGCAAGTTGGGCGGTGCCACCATGTA
>JBIIVZ010000487.1:0-2788 GCA_044339175.1 Roseateles sp. | reverse complement strand
CTGCGAGATCGGCACGCCCTTCATGCGCTCCATCACGATCACCTCGGGGCTGCACATGTCCCACATCATCTCGGGCACCATGACCAGATCGAGCCCGGCCATATTGCGGCGGAGCTGAGCCGCGTTGGCCGCCTCCCGCACCAAATCCAGCTCATCGTGCAAATAGGTGCTGAACTCGGCCACCACCTGACGCGGTTTCAAGCGCCTGCCGTCGGCGGACAAGCGCTCAACCCAACTGGCCAACGTCCCCAGCAGCGACAAGTCGTCGTCGATCGTGTCCAGCATGCCCGGCCGCAAGACCTTGACCGCCACCTCGCGGCCATCATGCAGCGTGGCGAAGTGCACTTGCGCGATCGAGGCGCTGGCCACCGGCTCGGCATCGAAGCTGCCGAACAGCTCTTCCACCGGGCGGCCAAAAGCCTTTTCAACCAGCGCACGCGATTGCGCGGCCGGGAACGGCGGCACCCGGTCTTGCAGCTTGGCCAGCTCTTCGACGATGTCGAAGGGCACCAGATCCCGCCGGGTCGACAGCACCTGACCGAATTTGACAAAAATAGGGCCCAAATGCTCTAGCGCCAACCGCAAGCGCACGCCGCGCGGCTGCTCCCATTGCCGGCCGGCGGAGGTGGCTCGCCGCAACCACCGGAAGCGCCGCCGCCGCAAGCCTGACAAAGCCAAGTCATCGAGCCCGAAGCGCAGAAACGTCCAGACGATGACCAGCAGCCGCGAGCGATACCTCATGCGAAGCCGCCGCCGGTCGGGCGCTGTGCCACCGCCGCGCCGGCCAAACCGGCCAGCCGAGCCATCGCGCTAGCGGCACTGCGGCCCCAATCCGCCAACAGATGGGCGGCAGCCGGGCCGACCAGCCCGGCCAGATCCTCCTCGAGGTCCCAGCGCAGGTTTTCCATCAACCAGTTGATTTCGGCAGCCAAGCCGGCGTCGCCTTGCACCGTCACTCGGGGACGCGCGCCAGACAGCGCACCCAGGGCCAGCAGTGCCGGGTTGGCCGCATCGAGATCGATGCGCAGCGCGGCAGGGCCCACGCCAGCGGCGCTGCCCGCGACTTCCGCCCGCTCAAACAACCCGGCCGGCGTGATCAGCAGGCCCAAGTCGGGTGCGGCCGGCAACAGCGACGGCCAGCCGCTCAAATGCAACAACACCGTGCTTTTTGCAAACGGTTGTAAGCGCGCCATCGCGTGGCTTTCGCGCGAGATGACATGATTCAGCAACAGGATCATGCGATCCTGCGCGGCCGGGGCGATGAGTGAAAACCAGTCCATGAGCATCAAAAGATTGTAAGCAAAGCCGAGATTGTGACTAAGTGCCGGGGGCGCACACCCGCACATGAGGGGTCAACCTCAATGTTGGACGAATGAAGTGAGGGAGAATCACGCCGCACGTTTTGCAAAATGAGCTGCAGCGAAGTCATCCGGATGTCGGCGCAGCGAGTTAGGCTTGCGCCGATTAGAGGGCTTCGAAAATCAGAGCACAAAGGGAATTCAGGGAAAACGATGTTCGACGACAGAAGCTACAAAAGAACGTTTTACAGCGCACCCCAGTCCGTTGAGTCATTGATCGCCGCCTTTTTGGAGCCCGGCCTGATCGTGCTGTGCTATCTGGCCGTCTGCCAGTATTTTGGCGAGCCGATTCTGCGCTCCGACATGACCTTGTGCTTGCTGGTGTTTGCTTTGACCTTCCCCGGCCGCAATCGGTTTTCTGACCACCCTGTGTCCGCCACGCTGGATGTGCTTGGGTCCTGGATCGTGTTGTTGGCCATCCTGGCGCTTTGCGCCTTCGCCACCAACAGCATGGGCTATTTCGACCGCCAGGTGCTGATGTGGTGGGCCGGCCTGACGCCGGTCTTGCAAGTGGCTGCCATCGAGATGGGGCGCAGCGTTCGGCGCCGCCGGGCCGGCTTGATGCGGCGCGGCGCTGTCATCGTCGGGGCTGGGCCGCTGGGCTCAAAAATGGCCAAGGCGCTGGCTGCCGGGCCGGACCGCGGCATCGACCTGCTGGGGTTTTTCGATGATCGCCAAGACGACCGACTGCACCCCGAGGCCAGCCCGCGCCTGCTGGGCATGCTCAGCGAGTTGAGCGAATATGTGCGAACACACGGCGTGCGCGAGGTCTACATCACCCTGCCGCTGGGTTCGCAACCGCGCATCGTGCAATTGCTGGAACAGATTCAAGGCACCACAGCGTCGCTGTTTTTCGTGCCGGACGTGTTTGGCATCAGCATTATTCAAGGCCGCCTGCAGGATATGAATGGCGTGCCCGTGGTGGGCATTTGTGAAACTCCGTTCACCGGAACCAATGAATTAGTCAAGCGGATCAGCGATATTGTGCTGGCCAGCCTGATCCTGGCTTTGATATCGCCGATCTTTCTGGCCGTGGCGATTGGCGTCAAACGCAGCTCACCCGGTCCGATTATTTTCAAGCAGCGCCGCAACGGCCTCGACGGTGAAGAAATCATCGTCTACAAATTCCGCTCGATGCGCGCGCAAGACAACGGTGCCGTCGTCAAACAGGCCACCAAAGAAGACCCGCGCATCACCAAATTCGGGGCCTTCATCCGCCGCACCTCGCTGGACGAATTGCCGCAATTCATCAATGTGCTGCAAGGCCGCATGAGTATCGTGGGGCCGCGCCCGCATGCGGTGGCGCACAACGAGGAATATCGCAAACTGATCAAGGCTTATATGGTCAGGCACAAGGTCAAGCCCGGTATTACCGGCTGGGCACAAGTGAATGGTTTGCGTGGTGAAACCGACACGATCGACAAAATGAA
>JBIIVZ010000486.1:0-2789 GCA_044339175.1 Roseateles sp. | reverse complement strand
TGGGCGGAGGTTTGAGCAGAAGTTGTGGTCATGGTGTTGCCTTGGTGTCAGAGTTAAGCCGGGTCAGCCCGGCAGCGTCTAAAAATCGGATAAAACGGAGAGAAAAGACAAAAACAGGCTGTCAGCGTTCGTTGAGCGCACCGCCAAACGCCTTGAAGACGGGCTTGGCGAGGTATTTCAGGATCGAGCGGCTGTCGGTGCGGATATCGACCGTGGCCGTCATGCCGGGCTTCAGTTCAACAGCGGAAAGCATGGCGTTGACCTGGACATCGGCGCGAGCGGGCTGCGCACCAGGGTCAGCCTCGCGGTCCAACCGCACCTGCGCCCGGTAGTAGCTGCTGGTCTGGCCGTTGGCGCTGGTCTCGCTCAGCGTGTCTGAGCTGAGGTAGCTCAGCCGCCCCGGCAGGCTGCCGAACACCGAGGAATCAAAGGCATCGAACTTGACCGTCACCGGCAGGCCGACTTTGAGTTGGCCGATGTCGACCGGGTTGAGCTTGACCTCGATCACCAGCTCGCCGTCGGTGGGCGAGATCTGCATCAGCTCGTCACCTGGGCGCAGCACGCCGCCGATGGTGCTGACCTTGAGCAGCTTGACGACGCCGGCCACCGGGGCGGCGATACGGGTGTGGGCCAGGATGCTTTGCCGTTCGGCCAGCTTGTAGCGGCTGCTCGACAAGTCCTCGGCCAGCTTGGCCGCCTCCAGCCGGGCTTCTTGCAAGTATTTGTTGCGCAGTGCGCTGGCCCGGCCTTGCAGGTCACTCAGCTGGCGCCGCGCCCGCATCACCTCGAGTCGGCTGGTATCGCCGGTGGTGAGCAGCGCTTCGTTCATCGCCAGCTCTTGCTGCGCCATGTCTTGCCCGTCCTGCAGCGTGGCCAGCTCTTCGCGCAGGCTGCGCCGGCGCTGCTCGAACAGCGCTTGCTGCGCGGCCACGAACTGCGGGAATTCCTTGAAGCGGGCACCGAACACCGGCGCGGTGTCGGCCGCTTCGGCCTGCGCACGCAGCAGGGCGGCGGCCAGCGCGGCGTCCTTGGCCCGACTCTCGTCGAAGGCGGCGTCGTGCCGCTCGCGCTCCAGCGTGGCCAGCTCTTGGCCGGCTTTGACGGCCTCGCCCTCGCGCACCAGGATGCGCGACAGCACGCCGCCGTCGGCCGCCTGGATCACCTGGGTGCGGGCGCTGGGAATCAGCTGACCCTGCGCGCGCACGCTCTGGTCGATCTCGAACCAGGCCGCCCAGGCGAAGAAACCGCCCAGGCCGATCAACATCAGCATCGTCATCGAGACCCGTGCGGGGCGCTGATCCGGGTCGTGCGCTGGGTCGGCATTGTGGTTGTGGCTATGGCTGTGGCTGTGGTTGCGGTTGTTTGAGGGGTTCAATTTGTGGGTACTCATGCAGCCTTCTCCATCGCTGGGGCATTCAACTGCTGCAGCACTTGCGCCTTCGGCCCGTCCATCACGATCTGGTGGCCGGCGATCACGATCACCCGGTCCACCAGCGCCAGCATTTCGGCCTTGTGCGTCACCAGCACCAGCGTGTCCTCAGGCTTGAGTGCCGCTTGCAGCGCGCGCGTGACTTGCAGCTCCAGGCTGCGGTCCATGCTGGCGGTGGGCTCGTCGAGCAGCCACACGCGGGGCGCCCGCAGGAAGGCCCGCGTCAGGTTGACGAGCTGGCGTTGGCCGCCCGACAAGCCGCTGCCGCCCTCGAAGATTTCTTGCTGCAAGCCCTTCGGGTGGGCGCTGATCACTGTTTGCATCAGGCCGGTGCGGCGTGCGGCGTCCAGGATGGCGTCGTCGCCCGGGTCGATCTGGCCCAGGATCAGGTTGTCGCGCAGCGTGCCGGCAAACAGCCGGCCGTCTTGCTGCACATAGCCCACATGATCAGCCAGCGTGGGCTTGGCGAGGTGCGCCAGGTCGATGTCGTCAAGCAGGATGCGGCCCTGCTGCGGCTTGTACAGCCCCGACATCAGGCGCAGCAAGGTGGTCTTGCCGGCACCCACCGGGCCCAGCACGCCGATCTTTTCGCCGGCCGTGATCTGCAGCTTGGGCACGCTCAGCGCTTTGTTGGCACCGTACTGCGCGGCCACGCCGTCAAAGCGGTAATCGCCGCGCAGCTGCGCCACGACGACCGGTTGCTCTTGGCCGTGGTGGTCGTCTTGCAGCGCCCACAGGCGGTCCAGTCCTTGCAGCGCGGCTTGCGTGTGAGCCCACAGCGCCATCATGCTGGGGATCATCGCCACCGGCCCCAGCACCCGCCCGGCCAAGATGGAGCAGGCAATCAGCGCGCCCATCGTCAATTCGCCCCGGCTGACCAGCAACGCGCCCACCGCCACCAGCAGCACGTAGGACAGTTGCTGGAACGCGCCGATCAGGTGCTGGGCGTGGTCGGTGATGTTGCGGCTGTGCAGCTCGCTGCTGCGCGCCTCGTCGGTGATCTTCATCCAGCGCGACAACATGCGCCAGCCGCCTTGGCCGGACTTGAGCGTCTCGGCCCCTTCGACGGTCTCGACCAGCAGCCCGGCCTTGTGGTTGCTGGCCGCAATGGCCCGCTGCGCCAGCGCCACCACCGCCCGCCGGCTGTACAGCCCGGTGGCCAGCGACAGCAGCAAGAAGCCCAGCGGTACCAGCGCCAGCGGGGCCGAGATGCTGGCGATCACCGCCAAGAAAAGCAGCGCGAACGGCGCGTCGACCAGCAAGTTGGTGGTGACCGAGGTGAAGAAGCTGCGCACCGTCTCGTAGCCGCGCATCTGGGCGGCCAAGGCACCCACGCTCTGCGGCAGCTGGTCCAGCCGCA
>JBIIVZ010000485.1:0-2790 GCA_044339175.1 Roseateles sp. | reverse complement strand
GACCCTGGGACAACACGGTGCTGACGGCGGCCTCGATGCGGGCTGCGGCTTCCGGTTGGTTGAGCGAGAACTTCAGCATCATGGCGGCCGACAAGATTGTAGCCAGCGGATTGGCGACGCCCTTGCCAGCAATATCCGGCGCGCTGCCGTGGCTGGGCTCGTACAAGCCCTTGTTGTTCTTGTCCAGCGAGGCCGACGGCAGCATGCCGATCGAGCCGGTCAGCATCGCCGCCGCGTCGGACAAGATGTCGCCAAACATATTGCCGGTGACGAGCACGTCGAACTTCTTTGGTGCCTTGACCAGTTGCATCGCCGCGTTGTCCACATACATATGGTCGAGCGCCACATCCGGGTAATCGGCGTGGACATCGATCATCACGTCCTTCCAGAACTGGAAGGTCTCCAGCACATTGGCCTTGTCGACGCTGGTGACCCGGCTGCCGCGTTTGCGCGCTGCCTGGAAGGCCACATGGGCGATGCGCTCGATCTCCGGGCGCGAATAGCGCATCGTGTCAAACGCTTCCTCGGCACCGGGGAAATGGCCGTCGGTGGCAATGCGCCGACCGCGCGGCTGGCCAAAGTAGATGTCACCGGTCAGCTCACGGATGATCAGGATGTCCAGGCCAGCCACCAATTCCGGTTTCAGGCTCGACGCATCGGTCAGCTGCTCATAGCAGATGGCCGGGCGGAAGTTGGCAAACAAGCCCAAGTGCTTGCGCAAGCCCAGGATCGCCTGCTCGGGGCGCAGCGGGCGGTCCAGCGTGTCGTATTTCCAGTCGCCCACGGCACCGAACAGCACCGCGTCGGCGTCCTTGGCCAATTGCAGCGTGGCTTCAGGCAAGGGGTGGCCATAGGCGTCGAAGGCAGCACCGCCGACGAGGGCAGATTCCAGCTCGAACGGCAGGTCGAGGACGTTCAAAACCTTGAGCGCTTCGGCGACGATTTCGGTGCCGATGCCGTCACCGGGGAGGACTGCAATTTTCATTTTTTGCTTTGCTTTGCTGGGTTTCAGTGAAGTGCGGATCAGGCGATCAGGCAATCAGTCGATTGGCCAGCCAGGGCTTGGCCGCAATGCGAGCCGCCTCGAAGGCCTTGATCTTGTCGGCATGGCGCAGCGTCAGGCCGATGTCGTCAAAACCGCCGAGCAAGCAGAACTTGCGGAACGGTTGCACCTCGAAGGGCAGCTCGACCCCATCGGGCTTGACCACCACTTGGCGTTCCAGATCGACGGTCAATTGATAGCCGGGGAAGGCCAACACTTCGTCAAACAACTTGGCCACCACGGCGGCAGGCAGCTGGATCGGCAGCAGGCCGTTCTTGAAGCAGTTATTGAAGAAAATATCGGCAAAACTGGGCGCGATCAAGGCCCGAAAGCCGTATTGATCCAAGGCCCAGGGCGCGTGCTCGCGGCTGGAGCCGCAACCGAAATTGCTGCGCGCTAACAGCACCGAAGCGCCTTGGTAACGTGCCTGATTGAGCACGAAATCCGGGTTGATCTTGCGCGTGGCCGGGTCTTGACCGGGCTCGCCGTGATCCAAATAACGCCACTCGTCAAACAGGTTCGGGCCAAAGCCGCTGCGCTTGATCGACTTCAGGAATTGCTTGGGGATGATCGCGTCGGTGTCGACGTTCTCGCGGTCCATCGGAGCGACCAGGCCTTTGTGGATAGTGAACTTTTCCATATTTTTCTCAACGACTCACGTCAACGAAATGCCCGGCCATCGCCGCAGCGGCGGCCATCGCGGGGCTGACCAAGTGGGTGCGGCCACCGGCACCTTGGCGGCCTTCGAAATTGCGGTTGCTGGTGGAGGCACAGCGCTCGCCCGGCTCCAGCCGGTCGGCGTTCATCGCCAGGCACATCGAACAACCGGGCTCGCGCCACTCGAAGCCGGCCGCCTTGAAGACTTGGTCCAGCCCTTCGGCCTCGGCCTGCGCCTTGACCAGGCCCGAACCGGGCACCACCAGTGCCAAACGCACATTGGCGGCGATGCGCCCGCCGCTGCCCATGCGGCGCACGACGGCGGCGGCCTCGCGCATGTCCTCGATGCGGCTATTGGTGCAGGAGCCGATGAAAACCTTGTCGATGTGGATGTCGCTGATCGCCTTGTTCGGCTCCAGGTTCATGTACTGCAAGGCCCGCTCGATGGCACCGCGTTTGACCGCGTCCTTTTCCTTCTCCGGGTCCGGCACGCGGTCGTCGATGGACAAGACCATTTCGGGCGAGGTGCCCCAGGTGACTTGCGGGCGCAGCTGCGCGGCGTCCAGCTCTACCACCAAGTCGAAGGTCGCTGTGGCGTCGGTGTGCAAGGTGCGCCAGTAAGCCACGGCCTGCTCCCATTCCACCCCGGCCGGGCTGAACGGTCGGCCCTTGCAGTAGTTGATTGTCGTGTCATCGACGCCGATCAAACCGGCGCGGGCACCCGCCTCGATGGCCATATTGCAGACCGTCATGCGGCCTTCCATCGTCAGTGCGCGGATCGCCGCACCGCCAAATTCGATCGTGTAGCCGGTGCCGCCGGCGGTGCCGATTTTGCCGATGATGGCCAGCACGATGTCCTTGGCGCTGCAGCCGCGCGGCAGCACCCCGTTCACCTTAACCAGCAAGTTCTTTGCCTTGCGCGCCAGCAGCGTCTGCGTGGCCAGCACATGCTCGACCTCGGAGGTGCCGATGCCGTGGGCCAGCGCACCAAAAGCGCCGTGGGTGGAGGTGTGGCTGTCGCCGCACACCACGGTCATGCCCGGCAAGGTGGCCCCCTGCTCCGGCCCGATCACATGGACGATGCCTTGGCG
>JBIIVZ010000484.1:0-2791 GCA_044339175.1 Roseateles sp. | reverse complement strand
CCGCTGGCGGAGGCAGACTACCCCGCACGCTTGTCGCTGCTGCAAGCGCACCGCGTCGGGCTGTGGGATGTGATCACCGCGACGCAGCGCCGCGGCAGCCTGGACAGCCAGATCCGCGACCCGCAGGGCAGTGATCTGATCAGCCTGGTTCAGCGCTTACCTGATTTGCACACGATTGCCTTTAACGGCGGTACCGCCGCGCGGATCGGGCTGCGGCAGCTGGGGCAGGAAGCTGCGCGGTTACGAATACTTGCTTTGCCATCATCGAGCCCGGCCTACACCCTGCCATTTGCAGACAAGCGGGCGGCCTGGTTGAAAATTGCTTCTGAACTGGATCAGCCTTCATGAAAAAAACAAAGACGACGCAGTGGGCTCCGGCCACGCTGTCGGAGTTTGACGGCGTGCGCTTCCTGCACCTCGATTCCATCTGGGTGCAAGGTGCCATGCGCATCCGCAAACCGCAGCAATTAGAGCTGGAATACATCCAGCGAATGATGGTTTGGATGCTGTGGCGCGACAGTGCCGCGCTGCGTGAGGGCCTGGCGGTGCAACTGGGGCTGGGGGCTGCGGCGCTGACCCGGTTTTGTCATAAGCAGTTGCGCATCCCGACCTGTGCGGTGGAGATCAACCCGACGGTGATTGCAGCTTGCCGCATGTGGTTCCATCTGCCCGAGGACGACAAGCGGCTGACGGTGGTCAATGAGGACGCCGCGCTGTGGGTGGCAAAGCCTGAGCAGATTCAAACGGCGCAAGTCCTCAATGTCGATCTTTACGATCACGATGCCGCCTCCCCGGTGCTGGACGATGAGGCGTTCTATGCCAACTGTTTTCAGGTGCTGGCCGACGGCGGGCTGATGACGGTGAACCTGTTCGGGCGTGATGCCAGTTTTGCACGCAGCGCGGCGCGCATTGCGGCGGTGTTCGGCTCCGACCAGGTCTGGAGCCTGACGCCGACCAAAGAGGGCAACACCATCGTGGTGGCAGCCCGCGGCGTGCAGGTGCCAGACCGTGAAGAGCTGGAGCGACGAGCGGCTAATATCGAAGCCGAATTCGGCCTGCCGGCGCGCAAGTGGTTGCGCCTGGTCAGGCCGCTGCCAATGAGCATCATCAACCCGCCAGGAGACTAACCCCATCATGAGTGCCAAGCCCAGCCTGCCGTCTGCAGCGATCGCCCCGAAGTCCGAAGGGCGGCTGGAATGGCGTGCTCTGCTGCGCTGGATGCTGGAGGATGGGCTGATCGATGAGGAGCAGTTGCTGCGCACGGAAGTCCGTTTTGCCGTCGGCAGCAGCGCTCTGCACCCACTGGTGCGGCTGGGTCATGCGGGCCTGCTGCGTGTCAGCAACGGACGCGCGCTGGATTTGGACGCGCTGACCGAATGGTTGGCAGCACGCGCCAAACTCCCTTATTTACGCATTGATCCTTTGAAGGTGGACGTGGGCAGAGTGTCGGACGTGATGTCGGTCGCTTATGCCGAGGCCAAGCGCTGTTTGCCGGTGCTGGTCGGGCTGAATGAGGTGACGATTGCCACGTCGGAGCCGTTCGACACGGCTTGGGTCGCTCAGATCGAATCGCATATGCGCAAGCCGATCAAGTTGGTGGTGGCCAATCCGCTTGAAATTGCGCGCCTGACGACTGAATTTTTTACTTTGGCTCGTTCGGTACGCGCTGCGGTCAAAGCCGGCGAGTCGGCGCAGGTCGCAAGTTTCGAGCAGTTGGTGGAACTGGGTCGCAGCAACAAGCAACTGGACGCCAACGACCAGGGCGTTGTGCAGGTGGTCGATTGGTTGTGGCAATACGCTTTTGATCAGCGCGCCAGCGACATCCATTTGGAGCCGCGCCGCGAGATGGGCGTGATCCGCTTCCGCATCGACGGCGTGCTGCATACGGTCTATCAACTGCCGCCCACCGTGATGAGCGCGATGACGTCCCGCATCAAGCTGCTGGGCCGCATGGATGTGATCGAGCGTCGCAGGCCACTCGATGGGCGCATCAAAACGCGCAACCCCGCCGGCGATGAGGTTGAAATGCGCTTGTCGACGTTGCCCACGGCCTTCGGCGAAAAGATGGTGATGCGTATTTTTGATCCCGACACAGCGGTCAAGGACTTGTCGATGCTGGGTTTCTCCAGTCACGACAACGAGCGCTGGGAAAAGCTGGTGACGCAGCCGCACGGCATCATCCTGGTGACCGGACCGACCGGCAGCGGCAAGACGACGACGCTGTACTCGACGCTCAAGCGCTTGGCCACCGAGGAGGTTAACGTCTGCACGATCGAAGACCCGATTGAAATGATTGAACCGGCCTTCAACCAAACGCAGGTGCAGACCATGTTGGATTTCGGCTTTGCTGAGGGCCTGCGTGCCCTGATGCGGCAGGACCCGGACATCATCATGGTCGGCGAAATCAGAGACCTTGCGACGGCCGAGATGGCCATCCAGGCGGCGCTGACCGGTCATCTGGTATTTTCAACGCTGCACACCAATGACGCGGTGTCTGCCATCACGCGACTGACCGATTTGGGCGTGCCGTCTTATTTAATCAGTGCCACGCTGATTGGCGTGTTGGCACAGCGCTTGGTGCGCACGCTTTGCCATCACTGCAAGGTGCCTGACCCGTCGGTGACCCGCGATACGCTCAATGAGATGCTCAAACACTGGCGCATGAGCGGCGGCGTCAAACCCTACAAGCCGGTCGGTTGCATCGAATGCCGACACACCGGCTATCGCGGACGAGCCGGCTTGTATGAACTGCTGACGGTCGGGGAGTCGATCAAGACGCATCTGCATCCGA
>JBIIVZ010000483.1:0-2792 GCA_044339175.1 Roseateles sp. | reverse complement strand
GCGCGGGCGCGCTCCCAGCTCGGACGCTTGAAGTCGACGCCGGGAATCTGGTTGTACGGAATCATGTTCAGCAGCGCGTATTTGCCCTTCAGCAGGCGCACGATGCCGTCCATCTCGTCGGGCCCATCGTTGATGCCCTCCAACAGCGTCCATTGGTATTGGATCGGGTAGCCGGTGGCCTGCGCGTAGCGCTCGCCCATGTCCACCAACTCGTCGGGCGTCATCCGTGGCGCGCGCGGCAGCAGGCGCTCGCGCAAGGCTGGGTGGCTGCTGTGCAGTGACAGGGCCAGCGCCGGCTTGACGACGCCCGCACTCAGCCGCTCGAACAGCCTCGGGTCGCCGACGCTGGAAAAGACCAGGTTCTTGTGGCCGATATTGCCCTGTGTGCCGAGCAGCTCAATCGCTTCCAGCACGTTGTCCAGGTTGTGCGCCGGCTCGCCCATGCCCATGAAGACGACCTTGTTGACCGCCCGCTGGCCACGCGCCAACACCACTTGCGCCACGATCTCGCCGCTTGTGACTTGGCGGATCAGCCCCTCGCGCCCCGTCATGCAGAACAGGCAGCCGACGGCGCAACCGACCTGGGACGACACGCACAACCCGCCGCGCGGCAACAGCACGCTTTCCACCGTCAGCCCATCGGCCAAGCCGACCAGCAAACGGGCGGAGCCGTCCTCGCCGGGGTGGCTGGAAAGCAGCCGGGCCAGGCCCTGCAGCTCGGCGTCAAGCGCCGGCAGGGCGTCGCGCAGGGTGAGGGGCAGATAGTCCTTCGGCCGGCGGCGGCCCTGGTCATGCGGGCGCGCTTGCACCCAGTCCCGCAGCACGCGTTGCTCGTGGCAGGGCAGCGCGCCCAGGGCACGCAAGCGTTGTTGCAGATGTTCGATGCGCATGGGGTGGTCGGGGCGGAGGGCGGTCAGCCGGTGGAGGGCGCGTGAGCGGGCGTCTGCGCGGGTGTGTGAGCGGGCGATTATCGGGGTTGTCACCACGCTCCCATGAGTGCAGCAGCGGCGCGTCGGCTAAGCTGCACGTCCGTGAGAAGCCTGCCGTGAGATGCCAGCCGTGAGTGAGTGCCGATGATTGTCAGAGACCGCCCCTCGGGCTGGCAGCTGTTCCTGGTGGTGCGCGGCTCGGTGCTGAAGCAGATTCGCTGGGTACTGCTCGGCAATATCGCGGTGGCCATCGCGGTGACCTGGTCGCACGGTGCCTTGTTCCACTACAAGGTCACGCTGACGGCGATCCCGTTCACCTTGATCGGCCTGCCGCTGGCGATTTTCCTGGGCTTTCGCAACACTGCGGCTTACGACCGCTACTGGGAGGCGCGCAAGCTCTGGGGCGAATTGCTGTTGCGCAGCCGCTGCTTGGCGCGCCAGTGCCTGACGCTGATCGACGCGCCCCTGCAGGCGCAGCCGCAGCCGCAAGCGCTGCCATCGGCGTCGCCTTCAAACCCCAGCCCCGATCTTGCCGACCTGCGGATGCGGATGGTTTACCGCGCAATCGCGTTTTGTCAGGCGCTCAAGCATCAACTGCGCGCCACGCCCGATGCCGCTGGTGAGGTGAAGGCGTTGTTGCTGCCGCAGGAATGGCAGGCCTTGGTGGACGGCCGCGCTAACCGGCCCGCTGCGCTGATGATGACCATGGGGGCCGACTTGACGGCTTGCCGCAAGCAGGGCCGTATCGACTCGGTGCTGACCGCGGCCATCGACCAAACGCTGAGCGGGATGACCGGCGCGGCGGCGGCCTGCGAGCGCATCAAAAGCTCGCCACTGCCTTTCTCGTACACCTTGCTGCTGCACCGCACCGCTTATATGTATTGCTTTTTGCTGCCTTTCGGCCTGGTTGACAGCATTGGCTTGATGACGCCGTTTGTGGTGGGCATCGTGGCCTACACCTTCTTCGGCCTGGACGCGCTGGGGGACGAGATCGAGGAGCCGTTTGGCCTGGTGCCCAACGATTTGCCGCTGGACGCGATCTGCCGCACGATTGAAATCGATCTGCGCCAAGCGCTCGGCGAGACCAACCTGCCGCCGCCGTTGCTGCCGGTCGACTATTGTTTGATGTGAAGTGATGCCCATGATGATTGATGTGATCGGCACGCTGCCGCGCTGTTTTGCTCTGGTGCCTGCTGCGGGCGTGGGCGCACGTTCGGGTGCCGCCGGCCCCAAGCAATATGTGAGCTTGGCCGGTCGGCCGATGCTGGCCCACACGCTGGCTGCGCTGGCCCGGGTGCCCGGCTTGGCCGCCACGCTGGTCGTGCTGTCGGCCGAGGACGATCAATTCGAGGCGGAAGTGCCGGAGTTTCACGGTGAAGCGTGCTGGGTGGCCCGCTGCGGCGGCGAGAGCCGGGCCGACAGCGTCGCCAACGGCCTGGATGAATTGATCGCCCGTGGCGCGCAGCCGCATGACTGGGTGCTGGTGCACGACGCCGCCCGCTGCCTGCTGCGACCCGAATGGGTGACGCGTTTGATGGCCGCTTGCGAGCCGGACGAGGTCGGCGGTTTGCTGGCCCTGCCCATGGCCGATACCTTGAAAGCCGCTGGCGACGGCCGCGTCACCGCGACGCTGGACCGGCAGGGCAAATGGGCGGCGCAGACCCCGCAGATGTTCCGCCTGGGTCTGCTCAAACCGGCGCTGAAGCTGGCCCTGTCGCCAGGCGCTGGCATGGCCGTGACCGATGAGGCCAGCGCCATCGAAGCGCTCGGGCACCGCCCGCTGCTGGTGGAAAGCTCGCTGGAAAACTTCAAGGTCACGTGGCCAGACGATTTTGCGCTGGCCGAACGCTTGCTGCGTAGTCT
>JBIIVZ010000482.1:0-2793 GCA_044339175.1 Roseateles sp. | reverse complement strand
GAATCTTCTGGTCTTGCGGGACAGACCTCACCCCAACGACTCCGTCCTCATCCCCTCCGCCGAGATATGCACGACCGTGCCTTGCGGGATCAGCTCCCAGCCGAGTTGATCGTCGGCCAGTGGCTCTGAGGCGATCACCAGGCCGGCGGGGCCGCAGCGGTGAAAGTAGAGCGTCGGTGCACGTTTGTCGCTGGAAAAGCGGAAGGCATGCAGCTGTTGGCCATCGGCCAGCGCGGCGGCAAAGCGCAGCGGTTCAGTCACCTGCAGCACGGCCATCATGGCCTGGATCTCACCCAGCACCTGGCCCACAGCCTGCGTCACCGACTCGCCCATCTCCAGCTTGGCGATGATCAGCAGGAACATCAGCTCCGAGTCGGTCGCGCCCTTGCGGTGGGCGTAGAGGTGGTCGGGCAGGCGCGCTTCGAGCGCGCGGCGCACCTGCCCGTAGCCGCCGATCTGCCCGTTGTGCATGAACAAATAGCGGCCGTAGTGGAACGGATGGCAGTTCTGCCGCGCGATGCCGGTGCCGGTGGCGGCCCGCACATGGGCAAAGAACAAATGCGAGCGCACATTGCTGCACAGCGCCAGCAGGTTCTCGTCCGACCAAGCCGGCATCACCTCGCGGTACACGCCCGGTGCGTCCCGCTCGCCGTACCAGCCGATACCAAAGCCGTCGCCATTGGTGACCGCTTTGGCTTGGTCGGCCTGCAGCGATTGCCGCACCAGCGAATGTTGCGGTTTGCAGACCAAATCTTCCAGAAAAATGGTGTTGCCCAAGTAGGCAAGAAATCGACACATGGTCTTGAGCAGCGCAATCGTGATGAATCGGCACAGGCAATATTCATGCCCCTGATAGTGTCGCGCAGCGGCCTCGCTATGCTCGGCGCATGAAAACCTGGATCGATGATCTTTCTTTATCCACTGTGGTGGCCGGCTTTGTGGCGGTGTTGGTGGGTTTCACCAGTTCGGTCGCCATCGTATTCCAAGCGGCGCAAGCGTTGGGTGCCACGCCGGCACAAACCAGCTCCTGGATGTGGGCCCTGGGCCTGGGCATGGGGGCGACAAGCCTGGGGCTGTCGCTGTGGACGCGCCAGCCGGTGCTGACGGCTTGGTCCACGCCGGGGGCGGCGCTGTTGGCCGCCACGTCAGGCATCTCGATGCCGGAGGCGATCGGTGCCTTCATCGTTTGCGGCGGCTTGATCGTGCTGTTTGGTATCACCGGCTGGTTCGAGCGGGTGATGGACCGGATCCCGCTGGCGGTGGCGGCCGCCTTGCTGGCCGGCGTGCTGGCGCGCTTTGGCCTCGACGCGGTGCTGATGGTGAAAAGCGCGCCGCTGCTGGTGCTGTGCATGGCCGCAGCTTATTTGCTGGGCAAACGCGTGTGGCCGCGCTACGCCGTGCCGGGCGTCTTGCTGGCGGGCATGGCGGTGGCGGCCAGCCAGGGCAGCTTGCATCTGGGCGGTATTGCCTGGGCTTGGGCACAGCCGGTCTGGACGACCCCGACCTTCAGCGCGGCCGCCCTGATCGGCGTGGCCTTGCCGCTGTTCCTCGTCACCATGGCGTCGCAGAACCTGCCCGGCGTGGCGGTGCAGCGTGCTTCGGGCTACCGCACGCCGGTGTCGCCCTGCATCACGGTGACCGGCTTGACCACGGTGTTGCTGGCACCGTTCGGCGGCTATTCCTTCAACTTGGCGGCCATCACGGCGGCCATCTGCATGGGCCCGCAAGCGCATGAGAATCCGGCGCGCCGCTACACCGCCTCGGCAATGGCCGGGCTGTTCTACATCGCGCTGGGCTTGGCTGGCGGCGCGGTGGTCGGCTTGCTGGCGGCCTTCCCGCGCGAGCTGGTGGCGGCCGTGGCGGGGTTGGCCTTGCTGGGCACTATCGCCGGTGGCTTGGCCACTGCGCTGAAGGAAGAAAAGCACCGCGACGCTGCCATCCTGACCTTTCTGGTCACGTTGTCCGGCATCAGTCTGCTCGGTATCGGCTCGGCGTTCTGGGGCGTGGTGGTCGGTACCATCGCTCTTTTGGTGCAACACTTGCGCAAATAGTTGCCCATAGTTAACTGTCATGGTCCGGGGGCGAAGCACCCCGAACCATGAAACAACGCAGATGGGTTGCCCCTTCAGGGGCGGCCACAATCTGGGTTGTTCCACGTTTACAGGACTCACGCATGAAACTGCTCTTCGTTGCCGACCCTCTGGAGTCGTTCAAGATCTACAAGGACACCACCTTTTCGATGCTCCGCGAGGCGGCCAAGCGCGGCCATCAACTGTGGACTTGCGAGGTGCAGGATTTGGTCTGGCGCTCCGGCGGCCGGGTGGTGGCGCGCACCGCGCGGGCGATTGCCCTGACCGGCGACGCCACCGACTGGTTCACCGTGCTGGCGACCTCAGAGCTGGTGCTGGCCGAGACGGACGGCATCGTGATGCGCAAGGACCCGCCGTTCGACAGCGAGTTTTTCTACGCCACCCACCTGCTCAGCCAAGCCGAGCGTGAAGGTGCGCGTGTCTTCAACCAGCCGGCCGCCTTGCGCGAGCACCCGGAAAAGCTGGCGCTGATGGAGTTCCCGCAGTTCTGCGCCACCACGCTGGTGACGCGCAGCGAGGCCGCCATCCGCGCCTTTCATGCGGAGCAGGGCGACATCATCCTGAAGCCGCTGGACGGCATGGGCGGCATGGGCATCTTCCGCGTCGGCCAGGACGGACTGAACCTCGGTGCCATCATCGAAACGCTGAACAAGGGCGGACGCGAGACCATCATGGTTCAGCGCTTCTTGCCCGAGATCGCGCA
>JBIIVZ010000481.1:0-2797 GCA_044339175.1 Roseateles sp. | reverse complement strand
CCGCACTGGAAGGCGCGCTGGACGCCGCACCCAGCCTGCCGCGCGGCCTGCTGCTGGAGCAGTTGCACGCCGGTTGGCTGGCGCAAGCGCAAGCCCTGGGCTGCTGCGCCGTCATCACCCACTACCCGCTGATGGTGCCGCACATCGTCGCGCAGATCCATGCCGCCGGCATGAAGGCGCTGGTCTACACCGTCAACGACACCGCCGCCGCGCAAGCGCTGCAGGCCAGCGGCGTGGACGGCGTCATCACCGACGCGGTGGACAAGTTCTCGCCGGTTTGACGGGCCCGCCGCTGGCGGGATCAATTCACCAAATGAGGAGTTGATTGATTAAGTTATGCCAAAAGCGGCTCAAGTTCTGCGCTGCCGAGACGATATGCGGGCTACATGGAGGAAGCATGCCGATCTACATCGGTGGCTCCATCGTCAAGATTGGGCCCACAAGACGGCGACCTAACGAGCGACGTCTGTGGCAACTGCCTCCTCCCTGGTCCCTCAATCTACAGAGATGCAACTGATGAACACACGCGATTGCCTGAAACTCGTCCTCGTCGCCGCCCTCCAGCTGAGCTTCGCAGGGGCCGCGTTGGCCGCTGAAACGCCCGCCAGCCTGAGCGGTGTGAAGGTGGTCACTGCCGAGGAAGCCAAGAAGCTGCAAGACGGCGGCGCGACGCTGATCGACACCCGCGTTGCCGCCGAATACGCAGAAAAAACCGCCAAGGGCGCGAAGAGCGTGCCCTACAAGGAAAAGAGCGCCAAGGAAGCCGGCTTTGACGCCAGCCTGGACAGTTTCGATCTGAGCAAGCTGCCCGCCGACAAGGGTGCTGCGGTGGTGTTTTTCTGCAACGCCGGTGAATGCTGGAAGAGCTACAAGGCCTCGTCGGCCGCGCAAAAAGCCGGCCACACCAAGATCAACTGGTTCCGTGGCGGCATGCCGGAATGGGTGACCAAGGGCTTGCCGACGCAGTAATTGCCGCCTGACCGGCTCGGGCTTGGCATGCGGTTGACCCGCTGCTGACCCGCTGTTGCCGAGCAAAGCTCGAGCTTCAGCGAACGAACGTACGAACGAACGAGTTGCCGGCCCGGCTGCTTGCCAACCCCGCACCACCCCATCGGTATCTCTCATGTCGTTCAAACTCAGCATCAAAGGGCGCTTGCTTGCGTTGTCCGGCTTGGCCCTGTTGGGCATCACGCTGGTCGCTTCACTGGCCGTGCTGTCCAACCGCGTCAACCTGAGCGCGCTGAAGCAGCTGTATGCAGAGGACACCGCCAGCTTGGTGCTGCTGCTGGGCATGGAGAACAGCTTGCTGGAGGTGCGCTTTCGCACCGCCGGCGTGCTGCTGGATCAACTGCCGATGCCGGGCTCGTTGAACCACCTGAAGGAAGCCAGGCTCGATCTGGCCAAGCAGTGGGCCGCACTCGAACCGCTGGCTCAGCAAGTCTTTGACGACGAGCAGGCGCGGGAATCGCTGAAGGCCATGCAAGCCAATTGGCCGCTGATCGACACCACCTTGGCCAAGCTGCAAGGCGCTTACGAGGCCAAGAACAAAGAGCAACTCGGCACTGTGCTGGAAGAAGACTGGCCGCTGATGCACAAAAGCGCCGTCAAACCGCTGCAGGCCTTGATTCCGCTGGCGCAGCAAAAGGCCTTGACGGCCTACACCAACGCGCAGGAGAAAAGCCGCAACCTGGTGGCCGCTGGCATTCTGGGCGGTGTGCTGTGCACGCTGGCCCTCGCCCTGGTCGCTTGGCTGACGCTGCGCGCCGTGCTCAAACCGCTGGCCGAAGTGGAACACTCGATGCGCAACATCGCGGAAGGCAACTTGGCCGCCGCGCTGCCCGCAGCGCGCGCCGATGAGTTGGGCCGCATGATCGAAGGGCTGGCGGCGATGCAAGCGCATTTGCAAGGCATCGTCGGCGACGTGCGCCGCTCGACCGACAGCATCAGCACCGCCTCGGTCGAAATCGCCACCGGCACCTACGACCTCAGCCAGCGCACCGAACAAACCGCCTCCAGCCTGCAGCAGACCGCGTCAGCGATGGAGACCCTGAACAGCACCGTGCGCCAGTCGGCCGACGCCGCCCGCCAAGCCCATCAGATGGCCAACGGCACGGCCGAAGTGGCGGCCCGTGGCGGCTTGGTCGTGACCCAGGTGGTGGCCACCATGCAAGACATCAGCGCCAGCTCGCGCAAGATCGCCGACATCATCGGCGTCATCGACGGAATCGCCTTTCAGACCAATATCCTGGCGCTGAACGCAGCGGTGGAAGCGGCCCGCGCCGGTGAACAAGGCCGGGGCTTTGCCGTGGTGGCCAGCGAGGTGCGCAACCTGGCCGGCCGCTCCGCCGCCGCCGCGCGCGAAATCAAATCGTTGATCGGCAGCTCGGTCGAAAAGGTCGAGTCAGGCACCCAATTGGTCGGCGCTGCCGGTGCCACCATGCAAGAGATCGTCAGCTCGGTGCAGCGGGTCAAAGACATCATCGGCGAGATCAGCGCAGCCTCGGTCGAGCAGTCCGACGGCATCGGCAAGATGAACGGGTCCATCAGCCAGCTCGACCAAATGACGCAGCAAAACGCTGCCCTGGTCGAACAAAGCGCCGCCGCCGCCGAAAGCCTGCAAGACCAAGCCAGCCGTCTGGCCGAAGTGATGGGGCGCTTCAAGCTGTAAGTAGCCAGCGGCGATGTTGATGACCGTGCTGACTCCCCCCACTGTGATCACCAACGACAAGGGCAGCCCGCCCTCGGGCACCGCAGCGGCCACGAACCAGCATCGGTGACTCGGGCAGCACGAAGGCCG
>JBIIVZ010000480.1:0-2798 GCA_044339175.1 Roseateles sp. | reverse complement strand
AAGTGACTTGTGATGAGACCGGCAAGCGCTGAGCTGAACCGCTTGCGCGGCCGTCCCGCTGCTGAAATTTGAAGGAACCCATGGCCGCATCCAATTTATTTGCCTTGATCGACGACATCGCCAGCTTGCTGGACGATGTGGCCTTGCTGTCCAAAGTGGCCGCCAAAAAAACCACCGGCGTGCTCGGCGACGACTTGGCGCTGAACGCGCAGCAGGTCAGCGGCGTCAGCGCCGACCGCGAGTTGCCGGTGGTCTGGGCCGTGGCCAAGGGCTCGGCACGCAACAAAGCCATTCTGGTGCCGGCCGCTTTGGCCATCAGCGCCTGGGCACCCTGGGCGGTCACCCCGCTGCTGATGGCCGGTGGTGCCTACCTCTGCTTCGAGGGCTTTGAAAAGCTGGCTCACAAGTATTTGCACCCACCCGCCGAAAGTGCGGCCGAGCGCCAAGCCCTGCGTGCGGCCGCCTTCGACCCGGCGCAAGACCTGCTCACTTTTGAGCGCGACAAGATCAGAGGTGCGGTCCGCACCGACTTCATCCTGTCGGCAGAAATCATCACCATCACGCTGGGCACTGTGGCCACCGCCGACTTTTCGACCCAGGTTCTGGTGCTCACGGCCATCGCGATCGCAATGACGATCGGCGTCTATGGCCTGGTGGCGGCCATCGTCAAGCTGGACGACGCGGGGCTCTACTTGAGCCGCCGCCCCGGCGCGGTGGCGCAGCGCGTGGGTCAGCTGGTGCTGGCCTTCGCACCGTGGCTGATGAAGGGCTTGGCCCTGGCCGGCACGGTCGCCATGTTCCTCGTCGGCGGCGGCATCCTCAGCCATGGCTTGGCACCGCTGCATGCGCTGACCGCCTCGATCAGCCGTTTCCCCGAGCCGTTGGCGACGCTGGCACCGCTGCTGTTGGATGGCTTGGTCGGCGTGGCTGCGGGTGCCCTGTGCTTGCTAGGGGTGAGCGTCGGGCAGAAGCTGCTGCGGACGCTGAAGCGCGCCACCTGAGACGCGTATCAACGCGCTGAATTGGGGAGAAAGCGGCAGCGCCGCTTTTCTTCAAACTGCCGGCCAGAGTACGATTGCGACATGAAGATTCACACAGTTGAAATACAAAAACTCAAGGCCGCCAGCCATGGCAACGGCTTGGTCGTGTTCAAGGTCGATGCGATGGTGACGCCCAAAGCGCAAATCGATGGCATCGAGCCCAGCTCCATCATCACCATCAGCGAGGTCAATGCACGCGTGCTGATGGCCCTGCTGAAGGATCAATTGATGGAATTGGACGGCCGCAAAGCGCGCAGTCAGCGTTGAACTTGCACTGGCTGCGACAATAAGCTCATGGACTACCCCCGATACAACCCCCAATCCGACAACCTGCCGCTCTCCGACGAAGAGTTGTCAACCTTAGATGACATGCTGACGAAGTTGCCCAGCGACGAGGCAATGAATATCGAAGCACTGGACGGCTACTTGGCCGGCCTGCTGCTGAGCCCCGTGCCCTTGGGCGATCTGGACGGTGCCACTTGGCTGCCGGAAGTCTGGGGCGGCGACGGCGACGACATCGACGAAGGCAGCAAGCCCGAGAACTACCCCTTTGCCAGCGGCAAGCAGCGCAAGCGCGTCACCCTGCTGGTGTTGCGTCACTTGCGCTCGATCTCCTGGCAGTTGGATGCCAAGCCCGAGATCTGGGAGCCGATTTTCAGCGTCGCCGAGCATGAAGACGAAGACCTGACCGACGCCGAAGAATGGTGTTTGGGCTTCCTAACCGCCGTCGACCAAGCGCCCGAGGCCTGGGAGCCGCTGTTCGGCGATGCCGTCACCGGCCCGCTGCTGGCACCGATCACGCTGCTGGGCGCAGACGAAAACCTGCTCAGCGACGAAGACCGCGCCCGCTTGGCCGACCCCAAGCAAAAGGACGAACTGAGCCGGGCCGTGCTGGATAACGTGCTGCAGCTCTGGGCCTCCCGCAAAGCGTAATCGTCAGCCTTCGGCCAGCCCCGTAGGGCGGGTCAAGACCCGCGTCGGGCCGGGACACCAACCCCCTTGTTGCATCGCTCCGGTCCACATCGACGGCTTGTTCGCGGGTCTCGTCCCGCCCTACATGGGGCGGCGACCGTCAAGGCAGCTGGCGCAGCGCCTTCAACAGCAGCATGCCGTTGTGGCGCTGCATCTGCAGATAAGTGGCTGCCGGGCCGCTGGGGGCTGACAACGCATCCGAGTACAGCGTGCCGCCGACCGTGGCCTGACCCTCGGCAGCAATGCGCTCGATCAGGCGCGGGTCGCTGATGTTTTCCATGAACACCGCGCGCACCCGCTGCGTCCTGATCTGCCGGATCAACTGGGCCACATCGCGGGCCGACGGCTCGCTGCCGCTGTTCCAGCCCTGCGCAGCCAGAAACTCGATGCCGTAATGGGCACCCAGATAAGCAAAGGCGTCGTGGGTGGTGATGACGCGACGTTGCGCCTGCGGCACCGCCGCCAAGCCGCTGCGCAGCTCGGTGTCCAGCGCCTGCAATTGCGCTTGATAGTTGCGCGCGCGCTGGGTGATGGCCAACGCTTGCGCCGGCAGTGCCTGCACCAAGGCCGCGCGGATGTTCTCCACGTAGCGCTGGCCGTGGCTGAGGTCTTGCCAGGCATGCGGGTCTTGGCTGCCGTGATCATGGCCGCCCGGCTCCACCTGCTGGCGCGGCGTCAAGCCCTGACTGGCCACCAGCACCGTGCCCCGGTAGCCGCTGGCCTTGACCAAGCGCTGCAACCAGCCCTCGAAACCCAGGCCGTTGAAGACCAGCAGCTGTGCGCCGG
>JBIIVZ010000056.1:0-9948 GCA_044339175.1 Roseateles sp. | reverse complement strand
TGGCTGGCCCAGGCCAGCGCCATCGCGCCCAGCAGCAGGGCCAGCGGTGCCAAGCGTCCCCATTGTTGTGGCAACCAGCGCCGCCCGCCCAGCAGCAAAGCGCAGGCCAGCAGGCCGTAAGCGGCGGTCAAACCCTGCCAGGCAAAGCCGCCATTGCGGGCGGCGGCCCACAGCGTGGGCAGATCAAAGCCTTGCGCCGGGCTGCCCAGCAGCACCGGCAACTGGCTCAGCGCAATCGCCAGGGTGGCACCGGTTTCAAAGCCATGCAGCACCGGCACCGACAGCAAGGAGGCCAGCGCGTCCAGCCGCAGCGCCGCTGCCAGCGCCAGGATCAAGCCGACCTCGGCCGCCAGCACCAGCGCCCCCTCGGTCGGGCTGATGTGGGCCGGCAAGCCGCCGAGCGCTTGCGCAATCATCAAGGCCAGCACCGCCACCGGCCCCAGGCCCAGCACCGGGCTGGAGCCCAAGGCGGCATAGGCCACCAGCGGCAACAAGCTGGCGTACAGGCCGATCTGCGGCGGCAAGCCGGCCAACATCGCGTAGGCCAAGCTCTGCGGAATCAGCAGCACGCTGACCACAAAAGCGGCCAGCAGGTCGTCGCGCAGCGGGCCGCGCGAGTAGATTTTCAAAGAGGTCAGCAACGGTTGGGGCTGCAGTGACGTAGGGCGGGTCAAGACCCGCGAGCTCTTTTGGCATGGGCAGCGACGTGCCGACAGGAGCTGGCGGGGCGTAACAGGGGTGCCAAAGTTGGCCACACGCGGGTCACGACCCGCCCTACGAATGTCGGATCACTTTTGGAGCGAGCGTGCGACCCACGACGCACGGCGGCCGCGCAGTAAAAAGTTCGCACCCGCTCAATCCACCTTGGCGCCGGCGGCTTTGACCACCTTGGCCCATTTGGCGGTTTCACTGGCGATCAGCGCGGCGAACTCGCTGCTGGGCATGCCGCTGGCAATCGCACCTTGGCCGGCCAAGCGCTCCTTGATGGCGGGCGTGGTCAGTGCGCGGTGGATTTCCTGCTGCAGCCGCGCGACTTGCTCGGCCGGCATGCTGCTGGGGGCCAGCAGGCCGAACCAACTGCTCGCTTCATAGCCTTTCAGTGCCGGGCCGCCCACTTCTTCGATGGTGGGCAGGTCGGGCATGGCCTCGCTGCGCTTGGCCGAGGTGACGGCCAGCGCCACCAGCCGGCCGGACTTGATCTGCGGCAGCGCCGACGGCAGGTTGTCGAACATCAGATCGACGTTGCCGCCGATCAGGTCGAGCAAGGCCGGGCCGGAGCCGCGGTAGGGGAAGTGCAGCATGAAGGTGCCGGTCATGCTTTTGAACAATTCGCCGGCCAGATGGATCGAGGTGCCGTTGCCGCTGGACGCCATGTTCAATTGCCCCGGCTTGGCGCGCGCCACGCGAATCAAGTCCTGCACGTTCTTGATGCCCAGCTGTTGCGCTCGGGCCGGGTTCATCACCAGCACATTGGGCACGGCCGCCACCAGGGTGATGGGGGCAAAGTCCTTGATCGGGTCGAACGGCAACTTCGGGTAGAGCGAGGCGTTGATCGCGTGGGTGCCGACGGTGCCCATCAGCAGCGTGTGGCCGTCGGTCGAGCGGGCCACTTCGGCGGCACCCAGATTGCCGCCTGCGCCGGGTTTGTTCTCGACGATGAAGGTCTGGCCGAACGCTTTTTGCAGGTCGGGCAACAGCGCGCGCGCCAACAGGTCGGTGGTGCCGGCCGGGGCAAACGGCACGATGATGCGCACCGGTCGGCTCGGCCAAGCCGCCTGCGCTTGAGCGGCCAGCGGCGTCAAAGTTGAAAGCGCTGCGAAGGCCAGCAGTTGCCGGCGGGTCAGGTTTTGTGTCATGGCTGTCTCCTGCTTGTTGTGTCGGCAGTATGCCCGCCGCCGCCGCGTCTCATCGTCAGAGCTGACTCGGCCCGAGCACTTGTTGCAGGGTGACTCGTTCGGCCGAGCAAGCGGCGTCGAAGTCGACTTCGATCTGCAGCAGCGCGTCGCTGTCGCTGGCGTCCACCGTGGCAATGCCCATGGCGCGGTTGCGGCCCCGCGCCTTGGCCATGTAGAGCGCCATATCGGCCCAGTTGACGGCTTGCTGCCAGTGCAGCGGCAGCTTCGCCGGGGCCAGCGGGAAATGCGCAAAGCCGATCGACACGGTGATGCGCAGCAGCTGGGTGCTGGCCACCGGCTCTGCGCCCACGCTGTTCAGGATGCGCTCGGCCAGCAGCGTCAATTGGGCCGGGCTCACCGCCGGCGCGAAGACCAGGAACTCCTCCCCGCCCCAGCGCACCACCAAGTCCTCGGTCCGCACCGCCTGGCTGATGCGGCGTGCCACTTCGCAGATCACCAGATCACCGGCCGCGTGGCCATGCTCGTCGTTGACATGCTTGAAGTGGTCGATGTCCACCGCCAGCAGCGAGCCATTGAAATAGGTCTGCTCCTGTTGCTCCATCACGGCCAGGAAATGCCGGCGGTTGGCCAGGTCGGTCAACGGGTCGCGCTCGCTTTGCGCACGCAGCAGCGCCTCGTTGACCTTCAGGTGCAGGTTAGCCGCACGCACCCGGCGGACCATCACGCCGCCCAGCAGCAAGCCCAGGCCCAGCAGTGCCGCCACGGCCAAGCTCACTTGGAGGGCGAGGCGGCGGTTGGCCAGTTGCCGACCTTTGAGGCTGTTGTCGAGTGTCAGCAGGTCGAGGTCGCGCTGCTTGCGTTCGCTGTCGTACTTGACCTTCAGCTGCAGCAGCGACGCGGCGCGGTTGCGGGCCGTCACCTCGGCCGTCAGCCGGCGCTCCTCGTGATAGACCGCCAGCGCCTCTTTGGCTTGACCGGCCGCCGCCCAGGCTTCGCCTTGCTCGCGCAGTTCAGCGACGCGTATGCCTTGATCTTGCTGGCCGTTGCGCAGCGTGTCGACCCGCGCCATTTCGCGCCGCGCCTGCTCAAACTGGCCCAACTGGATGAAAGCGACCGACAGGTTGTGGCGCAGCGTGCGCTCCAGCCGCTTCTCGCCCGAGGTCAATACCGCCGGCAGCGCTTGCTGCGCCATCGCCATCGCTTTGGCCGGTTGGTTTTGGCGCAAATAAGCATCGACCAGGTTGGACTGCAACATCGCAAGCCGCTGCGTAGCGTCGGCTTGGGTGGCAAAGCCAATGGCTTCTTCCAAGGCCTGCATTTGCGCCACCGGGTCCTTGCGGTACGAGGCCACCGCTGATTCGTACAGCTTCACATTCGCCATCGCCACCGCATCGCCTTGCGCCAATTGCAGCGCCTGGGCAAGCCAGCGTTGCGCTCGCTCGGGTTGATCCAGCGCTTGGTTCAGTTGGGCCAGCGAGCCCATGCTCATGGCGGTCAAATAGTTGTCTTGCCCGGCTTGCGCCAGCTCCAGCGCGTATTGGGCCGAGGCTTCGGCCAGCGGCATGGTGCCCCGGCTTTCGTGTAAGCGGGTCTGCAAGCGCAGCGCGGCCCAGGCGCTGCGGAAGTCGCAGCCTTGTTTGGCCACGCTCTGCACCAGAGTGCCGCGCTTGCAGCGCTGCTCCAAGTGGGTCAGCGCAGCGGCACTGAAGCTGGTGGCTTGTTCGGTCATGCCGTTGCGCTCGGCAATTTCTGCCCGCAGCAACAGCGTGCGGCCTTGGCTGTGTGGGTCACGAGCCAGCTCGTCGGCCACCAATTCGGCGGCTTGGGTGTCGCTGGCCATGACGCGCAAACGACCCTCGGCCAGCAAGATCAGCGACGCTTGCCGCGCGTTCTTGGGGTCTTGCCGAATCGCTTGCAACGCTTGCGCGGCCTGCGCCGGTTTGTCGTACGCATCGCGCAGTAAACGGTTGAGCCGCAAATCCAGCGCCGGGTCGATGGGCTCGGCGGCGGCTTGCATCGATGCTGCTGTGGCTGTGGCTGTGGCCGCTGCTGCACTCATGCTGCTCATGCTGAGCACAGCGATCAACACGGCCAGGGTCCAAGGCCGCTGCAAAGAGGGTGTCGTGTTCATGCGCCTGCCACCTCGTCGGCCACCGGGCCGTGCAGGGCCAGCAGCTTGATGCTGCCGTCGAGCCAGGCCGCTTCCATGCTGGCGGCCAATGTTTGCAGGCCGGTTTCGTCCTGGGCCGCCACGCTTTCAATGCCGTAAGCACGGTTGCGCCCATGCGCTTTGGCCAAGTACATCGCCGTGTCAACGAGGTCGATGGCGCGCTCCCAATTGACCACCAGTTCGTGCGGTGCCAGCGGGAAGCTGGCAAAGCCGATCGAGGCGGTGACCGTGAGCTGCCCGCGGCCATGGGCAATGGCCGGCCGGGCAATCTGGTCCAGCAGCCGCTGCGCCAGCGTGCCGGCCAGGGTCACCTCATTGGCAACTGCTGGCCCCGCGCCGCTGCTTGCGTGGCGGGCCGCCACCACGATCAAGAACTCCTCGCCACCCCAGCGCACCACCAGGTCTTCTTCTCGCAGGGTGGCACGCAGCCGCTGCGCCACTTCCACCAGCACGCTGTCACCGGCTGCGTGGCCGTGCACATCGTTGATGCGTTTGAAGTGGTCGATATCGATCAGAAACACGGTGCCGTTGAACCTGCCCTTGTCGGCCAGGCGCTTGATGGCGGCCTGAAAGTGACGCCGGTTCGCCAGCCCGGTCAGCGGGTCGCGCTCGCCCTGGACCTTCAGCGCGGCATTGCTGTGCGCCAGCGCCTGGTTGGTCTTGCGAATGCGCTGGTAAGCCAGCCCCAGCAGAGTGACCAGCAAGACGATGCAGCCGGCCAACGCCACCCACAGTTTCAATTGCAGGTCGTGGGCGCGCAACTGCTCGGTCTTCAGCCGGCTGTCGCTGTTGAGCAGCTCGGTTTCCTTGGCGCGGCGCTCATCGTCGTAGTTCTCTTGGGCTTCCAGCACCGCTTTGCGGGTGTCGTCGCGCAGCGCTTTGTCGATCAACTGGCGGTAGCTGTGCAGCGCCTCGACCGCGCCGCTCAAGTCACCGGCGCGTTCCAGCGCGATGCCTAGCTCTTGCCAGCCCAGGGCCACGCTGGTCCCCGCGCCGCGTTGTTGTTCCAGGGCAATCGCCTGTTTGACTTCGCGTTTGCCCTCTGCCACCCGGTTCAGCCCGATCTTGGCGATGCCCGCGTTGTGCCTGGCCAGCAGCTCGGATTCGGTGTGCTGCGCCGTTCGCGCCAGCGCCAAACCTTCTTGCGACAACTTCAGCGCTTGCGCAAAGTTGCCTTGTTTGAGGTGAAAGTCCGCGTAATTGCCCAGCGCGAGGGAGGCCAAGGCGTCGGCACCAGCCAGGCGGGCAAAGTTCAGCGCTTGTTGCTTGGCCTGTTCAGCAACGGCGCGGTCGCCCAGCTCGGCGTAGGCGATGCCGCGCGTCGTGTAAACGTTGAACATCAGCATTGGGCTCGGGTCCCGCAAGGCCTCGGCCAACGCTTCGGCGCTGGTGGCCACCGCCCGCTCCAGTTGATCGGCATCCACATAGATGTTGACCAGCCGGCTCAGGGCCTCGGCACGGCGCCAGCTTTGCCCCGATTGGTCGGCCAGCTTGAGCGCGGCATGAGCGCTGGCGATGGCGGTATCGAAATGCCCCAGATCCGCTTGCACGGCGGCCAGCAACAGATGACTGCGGAACAACAGCGGGGGCGGCATCGAGCTGGCACCCGCCTGGGTCAGCGTTGCCAGTGCTTTGCTGGCTTTGAGGCGTTCACCGCTCCGCATCAACACGATTCCGCGCACCAAATCATGGGCCAGTTGGGCCGCGCTGCGGTTCGCCTGGCCCGGCCAGTCTTGCAGGTCGGTGAGGATGCTGTTCGTCAGCGCCTGGTCGCGCATTTCGGCACTCAGGCTGCCGCGCAAGGCCAGCAGCTCGACCCGCAGCAGGCTGCCCGGCGGCGTGCGGGCTTGCAGGTCGCGCAGCGCTTGTTCGCTCAGCCGGGGGTGGAGCACGCCTTCGCGCTCCAGGCGTTCCAGCTCTTGCCAGACTGCTGTCTCGGCCGTTATATCGGTGACCGCCTCGGTGGCTGCATCGGTCACTACGCTGGCGCTGGCCGCCGCCTGCGATGGAGCTTTAACGGCGCTCTGCTGGGCCGGCTCGCAAGCCATCAAGAGCGTGCCGCTCAGCAAGGCCGCCAGCAGTGCCCGCGATGGCGGGCCTCGCCGCACTTGAAGGCGCGGCTGCAGGGGCGGCAGCAAGGCCGCCAGCGTCGAAACGGGGGCAGCGCGATGGATCAAGGTGCGGGCTCGGCGCTTCAAGGTCGGGGCTGAGTTCGGAGTGGGCGGGGCCGACGGAGCGGCGACGGGCAGGGCAGTGGGGCATGGCAATTGAAGTAACTAGTGTAGTGAGCGCGGCATTGCCTTGCCCGTCACGCCCACGCCTCGGGCCGCGTGATCGTTCTGTTGCGCGGTCCGCGGCCGCCTGCTGGCCCGATCAGCCCACCAAGGCCGGTTGGTAGCCACGCGGTACCGCCCCGAGCAGGCGGCGGGTGTAGTCCTGCTGCGGGTTGGCCAGTAGCGCCTGCGTTTCGCTTTGCTCGACCACATCGCCGTTCTGCATCACCAACACCTCGTCGGAGATGAACTTCACCACCGCCAGGTCGTGGCTGATGAAGATGTAGGACAGGCCGAACTCGTCCTGCAAATCCTTCAGCAAGTTGAGCACCTGCGCCTGCACCGACACATCCAGTGCCGACACCGCTTCGTCCAGCACCAGCACCTCGGGGTTCAGCGTCAGGCAGCGCGCAATCGCAATGCGCTGGCGCTGGCCGCCAGAAAACTCGTGCGGATATTTGTTCAGCACCGAATCGTCCAGCCCCACCTTGACCAGCAAGGCACTGGCGCGGGCCATGCGGTCGGCGCTGGAGCTGCCGATGTTGTGAATCTCCATCGGCTCGACCAGCGTTTGCCCAATCGTGAAGCGCGGGTTCAGCGAGGCATAAGGGTTCTGGAACACCACCTGGATGCGGCGGCGCATTTTTTGCCAGTCGACGCCGCTCATCTTCAGCAAGTCGCGGCCCTCGAACAGCACCTCGCCGCCCGACGGTTCGTGCAGGCGCAGCAGCGTCAACCCCATCGTCGTCTTGCCCGAGCCGGATTCGCCCACCACGCCCAGCGTGTAGCCGCGGCGCAGCTTGAAGTTCACCTCCTTGACCGCCGGGAACTCCTTTTTGCTGAACAAACCGCTCTTGAAGTAGAAGCTTTTCTTCAAGCCGCGTGCTTCCAGAATCACTGGCGCGTTCGGGTCCTTGGGCTTGGCAACGCCCGCCGCGCGGGGTTTGCCGTTCAGCCCGGCGATGTGATCGTCGATCACCATCAAGCGCGCCGGGTTCTCGGTCAGCGACGGCCGGCAGGCCAGCAAGGCCTTGGTGTAGTTGTCCTGCGGGTTGGAGAAGATCGCTGCCACCGGGGCCTTTTCGCGGATCTCGCCGCCGCGCATCACCACCACGTGGTCGGATATTTCACCCACCACGCCGAGGTCGTGCGAGATGAACAGCAAGCTCATCTTGTGCGTTTCCTTCAGCCGCGCCATCAGCTCCATCACCTGGCGCTGAATGGTCACGTCGAGCGCGGTGGTCGGCTCGTCGGCGATCAGCAGCTTCGGGCTGCACGCCAGCGCCACCGCAATCATCACCCGCTGTTGCTGCCCGCCGGACATCTCGTGCGGATAGGACTGCAAGCGCCGTTTCGGCTCCGGAATGCCGACCTCGTTGAGCAGCTCTTCGGCGCGCGTCAAGGCCTGGCGGCGGCTCATGCCCATGTGTTTGATCAGCGGCTCGATGATTTGCGCCGCCACGGTGAAGACCGGGTTCAGCGAGGTCATCGGGTCCTGGAACACACAGGCGATCTCACGGCCGCGAATGCTTTGCAGGTCGCGCAGCGAGGTCTTCAGCAGGTCGCGGTCCTGGAACAGGATGCGCCCGGAGCGCTCGGCGTTGTCCGGCAGCAGGTTGAGGATGGACATGGCCGTCACGCTCTTGCCCGAGCCCGATTCGCCGACCAGTGCCACCGTCGAGTTCTCCGGGATATCGAACGACACGCCTTTGACGGCGAAGGTGCGCTGCATTTCGCCGTTCACCCGGCCCATGCGGAAGGCGACTTTGAGGTCTTGAATACTCAGCAACATGCTCACTCCAGGCCTCTCAATTTCGGGTCCAGCGCATCGCGCAGGGCATCGGTGAACAGCGCAAAGGCGGTCACGAAGATGGCCATCAGGCCGGTCACCGCCGCCAGTTGCCACCAGTAGCCAAGGATCAACTCGCTTTGCGATTCACTCAACATCGTGCCCCAGGAGACCTGATCGACACCGACGCCCAAGCCCAGGTACGACAGGATGACCTCGCTCTTGATGAAGGAGACGACATGCAGGGACAGCTGCACCAGCGCCACATGCGAGACATTGGGCAAGATGTGCTTGAACATGCGCGAGTAGCGCGACGCGCCGATCGCTTCTGCAGCGCGCACATATTCACGCACCGAATGCTTCATGAACTCGGCGCGGATCAGCCGGTAAATGCCCGGCCAACCGGCCAGGCCCAGGATCATCACCACCGACAGCACGCCGCGCCCGAAGATCACCGCGAAGGCAAAGATCAGCAAAATGCTCGGTATCGCGGTGAAGACGTTGTAGAGCCACTCCAGAAAGTCGCCCACCTTGCCGCCGAAAAACCCCGACAGCGCGCCCAGCACCGTGCCGATGACCGTGGCCACCAGCGCTGCCAGCAAGCCCACCAGAATGGACACCTCGGCACCCTTGATCGCCTTGGACAGGACATCGCGGCCCAGCCGGTCACCGCCCAGCGGCAGCGTTTCGGCCTTCACCGTGATCTCGGTGGTGTAGAGCTTGGCGCGCTCGGCCCATTCTTGGTAGCGCGGTGCCAGCGGGTCGATGTCGGTCAGGTCGACATTCGGGCCCTTCGGCTGTGCAATCACGCCGGTGGCCTCGGCCGGAGCGGGGCCTAAGAACGTGGGCGGCGCATTCGGCACGCCCACTTCTTTTTGCCAATCGCGGGCCAGCAAACCGCTGGTGGACGCGATCACCATCAGCAGGAAAAAGCCGACGATGACCATGGACACCATGCCCACTTTGTCGCTGCACATACGGTGCCAGGAGGCAGCCCAAACGCCGGGCGAACGATTCGGCTTTGGCGTGGCCACGGGGATGGGAGGCAAGACGGCGCTCATTTCAGTACCACCCGTGGGTCGACAAGTTTGTACAGCAGGTCGGTGATCAAGTTCACCACCATGGTCAGGAAGGCGATGTAGATGGCGAAGGCTTGGATGACCGGATAGTCGCTGCGGTTCACCGCCAGCAAGATCTCACGGCCCAGGCCGGGGATGGAGAAAAACACCTCCAGCAAGAAGCTGCCGACGAAGACGCCGGGCAGGGCGACCGAGATATTCGTCAGGATCGGGATCATCGCGTTGCGCAACACATGCTTGAGCAGGATGGTGCTTTCCGTCATGCCCTTGGCGCGCGCTGTGCGCACATAGTCGTGGCCGATTTCATCCAGGAAGAAGGTGCGGTAGAGCCGCGTGTACGGCGCAATCGCCACAGCCACAGCCACCATTACCGGCAGCGGCGCATAGGTGGTGAGGTTGGTCCAGACGTTGTCCGTCCAGCCCTGCACCGGGAACCAGCCCAGGCGGAAGGCAAACACGTATTGGCCGACGATCACATAGACCAGCAGCGAGATCGACACCGCCACCGTGCTGACAATCATCACCGTGCGGTCGGTCAGGCTGCCGCGCACGGAGGCCACGGCCAGCGCGAACGGTATCGCCAGCAGCACTTCCAGCACCAGGATCGGCAGCATCACCGTCAACGTGGCCGGCAGACGGCTGGAGAACAGGCCGGCGACCGATTCATTGGTGGCCCAGCTCTTGCCCCAGTCGAAGGTGACGATCTGCTTGAGGAAGATCCACAGTTGTTCCCAGACCGGCTTGTTGAGGCCCAGTTGCTCGCGGATCGCATCGATCTGTT
>JBIIVZ010000479.1:0-2811 GCA_044339175.1 Roseateles sp. | reverse complement strand
CGCCGGCGACCGCCACGTTGCAAATCGTTGAGCTGAGCGCAGCGCCCGGCTTGGCGGCCACCGGCATTGCCTATCGCTTGACCTACTTGGACCCGTTCCGGCCCGAGTTCTATCGCGACAGCCGCTGGGTGGCACCGCCGGCTGTGCTGCTGACCGAGCGCTTGCGGCAAGCGGTGGCTGCGGCCAAGCCCACCGGCGGATCTGCCGCAGCGGCCGCGCCCACCGTGCTGAGCGTGGAGTTGGAGGAGTTCAGTCAGCTGTTCAGCGCGGCCGCCGAGGCGCGCGTGCGGGTGCGGATCAGGGCCAGCTTGCGATCGACTTTGCAGCCGTCACCAAGTGACGCGTCCGAGCGGCGTCGGGTGTTCGAGGTGACCTTGCCTTCACCCAGCCCGGATGCCGCTGGCGCTGTGCGGGGCCTGAGCCAGGCCAGTGATCAAGTGCTGGAGCAACTGCTCGCTTGGGCCGCAGCGCCTTGACGCGGCAGTGAACGTGCAGCCAAGTCAGTGCGAGGCTGCGGCACCGACCAGCTCAACCCGACGACGCAAAAAAGCCTGCGCCAAGCCCGGTTTGGTCTTCAAGCGCTGGCCGATATAAAGCTCGCGGCGCAACTGCTCGATCTGGCCGCGCAGGCGCAGGGCCATCACGCCGAGTGGATCGAGCCCGGTCGCTTCGGCCCGCTCGATCGCCCGGCACAGTTGGTGCATCGGGTGGGTGGTCAGCAGCAGCAGATGCGCTTGCACCACGCGCAAGCGGCCCTGCACCGCGTATTCGGTGCGGGTCAGCCAGTGGCGTACCGCATCGGCGCTGCCGCCGGTGACGCGCACTGGGTCTTCGCCCGCAGCCAGCAACAAGGCTTCCAATTGGGCCCGGTCACTGGCGGCATAAGCTTGATTGACCCGCATCATCTGTTGCTCGCGCCGCAGGCGGTCAGCGTCGGTGCTGGCAAAGTCCGGGTGCAAGCGCATGGCGGCGCGGCGAAACAGAGTTTTCAAGGGCGGCGGTGCCAATTCGACCCAGCCGTCGCAGGGTTCTGGCAACAGCGGCGCACCTTGCGGCAGCCGCGGCAATATCGGCAGTGCGGTAGCTTGCGGAGCTTTGGGGCTGCGCACTTCGATGCCGTTGCCTCGCAGCGCTTCGGCCAAGTAATCAACGGCGCAATGCAACTGCGATTCCAGCGCGTCAAGTTCCAGGTAGGACGCGCTCAGCGTTTTGACATAGCGATCCACAAAGTTTTGCGCTTGCCGATGCAAGGCCATAAATTCCTGCTCCTGCAGGCGCAGATGGCGTTGCAAGTCACCCAGCTGCGAGCGCCTGCGTTCCAGCCCATGCTTTGAAATCGCCGTATTTCTCATGGCTTTGTAGACATCTCCCGTTGGGTTGCCATTGTGTATCCACAAACCCGGCTGCCAACGCAGAAACAGCCCGCATGCGGGCTGTCTGATCTCGCGTCCGCTTTGTGAAAAACTCGACTCAGGGTTGTGATGCTGCCTTCTCCACCAGCGCGCCCGAGCCGCCGGCCTCGGCTGCCACAACGGGCGCTGCGGTGGTTTCCGTTGTCGTTGTTGCCGTTGCCGCGACAGGCACCGGCATCTTCTGGCTGACGGCGGTCATCGGCAACAAGGGCACGATCAACAGCGCGACGATGTTGATGATCTTGATCAACGGGTTGATGGCCGGGCCGGCGGTGTCCTTGTACGGGTCGCCCACCGTGTCACCGGTGACGGCGGCCTTGTGGGCGTCCGAGCCTTTGCCGCCGTGATGGCCGTCTTCAATGTACTTTTTGGCGTTGTCCCAGGCACCGCCACCGGTACACATCGAGATCGCCACGAACAGGCCGGTGACGATGGTGCCCATCAACAGGCCGCCGAGCGCCGCCGGCCCGAGCAGCAAACCGACCAAGACCGGCACGATGACCGGCAGCAGGGACGGGATGATCATTTCTTTGATGGCCGCCGTGGTCAGCATGTCGACGGCGGTGTCGTATTCAGGCTTGGCCGTGCCTTCCATGATGCCCTTGATGTCGCGGAACTGGCGCCGCACTTCCACCACCACTGCACCGGCCGCGCGGCCCACTGCTTCCATGGCCATGGCCCCGAACAGATAGGGAATCAAGCCACCGATGAAGAGGCCGACGATCACCTTCGGGTCACTCAAATCGAACACCACCGACATGCCGCGCGCTTCCAGCGAATGGGTGTAATCGGCGAACAGCACCAACGCCGCCAAGCCGGCCGAGCCGATGGCGTAACCCTTGGTGACGGCCTTGGTGGTGTTGCCTACGGCGTCCAGCGGGTCGGTGACGGCGCGCACGCTGGCGGGCAGATCGGCCATTTCAGCGATGCCCCCGGCGTTGTCGGTGATCGGGCCGTAAGCGTCAAGGGCGACGACGATGCCGGCCATGCTGAGCATCGAGGTGGCGGCGATGGCGATGCCGTAGAGCCCGCCGAGTTGATAAGACGACAGGATGGCGGCACAGACGAACAGCACGGGCCAGGCGGTCGAGCGCATCGACACGCCGAGGCCGGCAATCACGTTGGTACCGTGGCCGGTGGTGGACGCTTGTGCGATGTGCTGCACCGGCGCGTACTGCGTGCCGGTGTAGAACTCGGTCACCCAGACGAGGGCGGCGGTCAGGATCAAGCCCACCGCGCAGGCACCGAACAAGCGCATCTGCGTGCCAGGGTAAAGCGCCCCCAACGCGTCATCCGGGATGACCGCTTTGGTGACGAAGTAGAAGGCAATCAGCGACAGCACGCCCGCGACCGCCAAGCCTTTGTACAGCGCCGGCATCACGTTCTTCATGCCCGGTGA
>JBIIVZ010000478.1:0-2817 GCA_044339175.1 Roseateles sp. | reverse complement strand
GCGATCACGCGGCCTTGGCCGTCCAGATATTTGGTGCCGGAGTGGATGATGAAATCCGCACCCAGCTGGGTCGGTTTTTGCAAGGCCGGCGTGGCAAAGCAGTTGTCCACCGCCAGCAAAGCGCCCGACGCGTGCGCCAGTTCGGCCAGGGCAGCGATATCGCAGACCTCGGTCAGCGGATTGGTCGGTGTTTCGGCAAACAGCAGCCGGGTGTTGGGCTTGATCGCGGCACGCCACTCGCCCAGGTCGGTCTGCGAGACAAAGCTCGACTGCACCCCGAACTTGCCAAACTCGCTTTGCAGCAATTTGATCGTCGAGCCGAACACCGAGCGCGAGCACACCACATGGTCGCCCGCTTTCAGCAAACCCATCACCAGCAACATGATGGCGGCCATGCCGGAGGACGTGGCGATGCAGGCTTCGGTGCCCTCCATCGCGGCCAAGCGGCGCTCCATCATCATCACCGTCGGGTTGGAGAAGCGGCTGTAGACGAAGGCTTCTTCCTCGTTGGCGAAGCGGCGGGCGGCAGTGGCGGCGTCCGGATGCACAAAACTGCTGGTCAGAAACAGCGCTTCGGAGTTCTCGCCCCATTGCGTCGGCGGCATGCCTTCGCGCACCGCCAAGGTGTCTTGCCGCACATCGCTGGGCAGCACCACGCGCGGCAGTTTGATTTTTTCACTCATGATCAACCTTGCTCCGTTCCACTTTGCAGAGCCAGACGACTGCGTGCCGGGTCCTCGTCCTCTTCACTCTGAGTCAAGCGCTGGGCTTCCATCGTGGCGAAATCCGCCGCCGTCACATCGCCGGTGATGTAGATGCCGTCAAAACAGGAGGCCTCAAAGCCGTGGATACCAGGCCGCAAGGCCGCCACCACCCGCTTCATCGCATCCACGTCTTGATAGATCAGGGCGTCCGCGCCGATGAACTGGCGAATTTCTTCGATGCTGCGGTTGTGGGCAATCAACTCTTCGTTGGTCGGCATGTCGATGCCGTAGACATTCGGGAAGCGCACCGGTGGTGCTGCGGAGGCCAGATAGACCTTGCGAGCGCCGGCTTCACGCGCCATTTGCACGATCTCTTTCGAGGTGGTGCCGCGCACGATCGAGTCGTCCACCAACAGCACATTACGGTTCTTGAACTCCATGCCGATGGCGTTGAGCTTTTGCCGCACGCTCTTCTTGCGCGCGCCCTGCCCCGGCATGATGAAGGTGCGTCCGACGTAGCGGTTCTTCACAAAGCCTTCGCGGTAGGGCTTGCCGATGCGATGCGCCAACTGCATGGCCGAGGGGCGGCTCGACTCGGGGATGGGAATCACCACGTCGATGTCGGTCGGCGGCATTGTCGAAATCACCCGCTGCGCCAGTGTTTCGCCCAGATTCAAGCGCGCCTGGTAGACGGAAATGCCGTCCATCACCGAATCCGGACGCGCCAAGTAGACGAACTCGAACATGCAAGGATAAAGCTGCGGGTTGTCCGCGCATTGCTGGCTCTGCAGCTTGCCGCTCATGTCGATGAAGACCGCTTCGCCGGGGGCGACGTCGCGGATCAACTGATGGCCAGTGCCTTCCAGCGCCACGCTCTCGCTGGCCAACATGTATTCACCCGATGCGGCTTGACCAAAGCACAGCGGGCGGATGCCGAACGGATCGCGAAAAGCCAGCAGGCCGTGCCCCGCAATCAGGGCGATGACGGCGTAAGAGCCCTTGATGCGTTTTTGCACCGCGCGCACGGCCTTGAAGATCTCCTCCTCGCTGAGCGGCAAATCTCGCGCCGCCAGTTCCAGCTCATGAGCCAGTACGTTGAGCAGCACTTCGGTGTCGCTCTCGGTATTGATGTGGCGGCGATCCACATCGAACAACTCTTGTTTCAATGCTTGCGCATTGGTCAGGTTGCCGTTGTGCACCAGCACCAAGCCAAACGGCGCATTGACGTAAAAAGGCTGGGCTTCCTCTTCGCTGTAAGCATTGCCGGCGGTCGGGTAGCGCACTTGGCCGAGGCCGATCGTGCCCGGCAGTGCTCGCATGTTTCGGGTCCGAAACACATCTTTCACCATGCCGCGCGCCTTGTGCATGAAGCACTTGTTGCCCTGCATGGTGACGATGCCAGCAGCATCCTGACCGCGGTGCTGCAACAGCAGCAAGGCGTCGTAAATGAGCTGATTGACAGGAGAGCGAGAAATCACGCCGACGATGCCACACATGGCTTTTCCTTGTTCAAACTTAAGAAGGCCCGAGCCACAAAGCTCAGACCGGAATCATTTTAGAAACTTCAGCTGGCAGCAACGGTCGCAAGCTCAGCAACAACTGCTGCAAATGCGGCACCCCTTGCGAGTTCTGCCATGCATCCATGGCGGCGACCGGCGTCATGTTCACCACCACCACCAACAAAATCGCCAGCAGTGCACCGCGCAGTAGGCCAAAGCCGGCCCCTGCCAAGCGGTCAAGAATGCTCAACGGTGAGGCGTGAATCAGGGCCCTCAGCAATTTGGCGGCCAAGCCCCAAGCCAGCAGAATCAAGATGAAAGCGAGCACCAAACCGGCTGCGTGCAAGAGGCTCGGCCCCAACCGCTCTTGCGGCAACCAGGCCTGCAAGGTCGGTGACAAATAAGGTGCACCCCAGTACGCCACCAACCACCCCGCAATCGACAACAGCTCAAACACCAAGCCGCGCCACAAGCCCACCAGCACCGAACCCGCCAACATGGCCAGCAACAGCAGATCCACCCAGCTGATGCCCAAATTCATCCGCGCTGGCTCAGCCGACAAGCCGGTTCAAAGCGTCAAGACCACGGTGGATAAACCACTGCCGCGCAGCTTG
>JBIIVZ010000476.1:0-2818 GCA_044339175.1 Roseateles sp. | reverse complement strand
GGCATCACGCTGGGCTCCAGCCAGAGCTATCTGTATCACGACCCTTGCCACACGCCGATGAAGCTGCAAGAGCCGATGAAAACGGTCAAGGCGCTGGTGGGGCCCAATGTGGTGGAAAGCAAGCGCTGCTGCGGCGAGAGCGGCACGTTGGGCGTGACCCGGCCGGACATCTCGACGCAGATCCGCTTCCGCAAGGAAGAGGAATTGCGCAAGACCGAAACCGAGCTGCGTTCCAGTGGCAAGGTGGCGGCGGCGGAAAACCTGAAGATCCTCACCTCGTGCCCGAGCTGCCTGCAAGGCCTGAGCCGCTTTGGCGAGGACATGGCCAACGGTTTGCTGGAGGCGGATTACATCGTGGTCGAGATGGCTCGCAAGATCTTGGGCGAAAACTGGATGCCCGAGTATGTGAAGGTGGCCAACGACGGCGGCATCGAACGGGTGCTGGTGTAAGTGATGAGCGCCCTGCCTGAGTCACCGGCCCTGGCCTGCCCGCTGTGCGCGGACCTCGGCGGCGTGCTGATCACACAGACGCCGCACTGGCGGGTGATTCGGGCCGTGGACGAGAACTTTCCGGCTTTCTACCGCTTCATTTGGCAAGCCCATTGCGCGGAGTTCAGCGAGTTGAGCCGGGCCGAGCGGATCGAATGCATGGACGGCGTCAACGCGATCGAGCGGGTGCTGATTGACGCGCTGCAGCCGACCAAGATCAATTTGGCTGCGCTGGGCAACGTGGTGCCGCATCTGCACTGGCATGTGATTGCCCGTTTCGACTGGGACAGTCATTTCCCGAATCCGGTCTGGGGGGCGGCCCTGCGCAGCCCCGAGCTGCCTGCGGTCGAGCGGCTGGCGCTGCCGCTCAGCGAGCTGGACTTGCGGGTGCGGGCGGCGCTGCTCGCCGCAATACAGCCGCCTATCCGATAACCCGTTCGTCCTGAGCTTGTCGAAGGACTTGTCCCGCCTTCGACGGCCCTTCGACGAGCTCAGGGCGAACGGGCTCAACCCGGACTGACGCTGCCGGGCTGGCCAGCCCAAGCTGACCGAACAAATCCTTCGCGTCGGCCATGTCGGGGATCAGGCTGACGTCCTGGCCCAGGCCCAGTTCGCGCGCACAGTCGCGCAGCAAGCGCAGGGCCGAAAAGTCCTCCAGTGCAAAGCCGACCGAATCGAACAGGGTGATCTGAGCTGCATCGTCGCGCCCAGCGGCCTCGCCTTGCAGCACGCGCCAGAACTCGGTGACGGCAAAGTCGGCCGGCATTTGCTGGATGTCGCCCTCCAGCCGGGTTTGCGGCTCGAACTCGACAAAGACCTTGGCGCGCGCCAGCACCTCGGGGTGCAATTCCGTCTTCCCCGGGCAATCGCCGCCAACGCCGTTGATGTGCATGCCGGGTGCCAGCATCTGCGGCGTGATGATGGCAGCGCGGGTCTTGTCGGCGGTGCAACTGGTGAGTATGTCCGCGCCCTGCGCCGCTTCTTCCTTGCTGCTGCACAGCACCAATCGCAGCCCGTTTAGCCCGCTCATGCCTTGCAGATTGCGCATCAGCTTGGCGGAGGCGGCAGGGTCAAGGTCGAACAGGCGGATCTCCGTGATGCCCAGCAGGTAGTGAAAGGCCAGCGCCTGGAACTCGCCCTGCGCGCCATTGCCGATCAAGGCCATCGTGCGGGAGTTTGGCCGGGCCAGTTTGCGCGCCACCAGCGCCGAAGTGGCGGCGGTGCGCAGGGCGGTGGTCAGCGTCAGCTCGCTGACCAACTCGGGCCGGCCGGTGGCCACATCGGCCAACAAGCCGACGGCCATCACCGTGGGCAGGCCGATTTGGGTGTTCTTCGGGTGGCCGTTGACGTATTTGAAGCTGTAGAGCTGGCCGTCGGAGATCGGCATCAGCTCGATCACGCCGTCAGCGGAATGGCTGGCCAGCCGGGCGCATTTGTCGAACTCGCCCCAGCGCAGGAAGTCGGCCTCGATGTACCCGACCATCCGTTTGAAAACCTCCGCCAGCCCCAGCGTTTGGGTGATGCGGGCAATGTCATGGGTGGTCAGCAGGGTGGTCATGGCGAGCTTTCTTCGTTGCGATGACTGCTATTTTTCCCAACTTGGTGGTGAGCGAGAAGCGCTAGTTTTGAACTAAATGTTCTGTTGATTGAGCATTTTGACAGCCAGCATTGGCTAAATGGCAGAATCAACTCGAATATCAAGCCACGCCCCCCGCTGAAACAGGAAACACCTTGCCGCCATGGACACGCTGGACCAACAACTGATGGCGCTGCTGCGCCAGGACGCCCGCACCAGCGTGGCCACGCTGGCGCTGAAGCTGAAGGTGTCACGCGGCACCGTCACCAACCGCATGACGCGGCTGGAGGACGAGGGCGTGATCGTCGGCTACACCATCAAGCTGCGCCCCGACGCGGTGCCCAACGAGATTGCCGCTTGGATGAGCATCGCGGTGGAAGGCAACCGCACCCGCGAGGTCATCAGCATCCTGCTCGGCGAGCCCGGCGTGGCCGGCCTGTTCGACACCAATGGCCGCTGGGACTTGCTGGCCGACTTGCGTGCCGCCAGCCTGAGCGAGTTGGCCGACGTGCTGGAACGGGTGCGCTTGATCAAGGGCATTGGTGCGACCGAGACCAGCATTCATTTGCAATCCTACAAATAGGACGACCCCGGTCATCCCATACCCCATGCCCCACAACCCGTTCGTCCTGAGCTTGTCGAAGGACTTCGTCGCCCACCGCCACACCATGCCCATGCCGCTCAACCAGACTCACCTGTTGATCATCGACCCGCAGAACGATTTCTGCGATTTGCCGCCGGGCTATCTACCGA
>JBIIVZ010000477.1:0-2818 GCA_044339175.1 Roseateles sp. | reverse complement strand
TGAACAGCGCGGCCAGCACGGTCGGGTTCTTCTCGACCAGCAGCATGATCTGCTTGACGCCGGCCAGCGTCGTGCTGGCAGCCAGCGGCACGACCGCGCCGTTTTCGGCGATGTCGGGTGCGGTGATGCTGACGTCTTTGCTTTCGACCGGCGCGCCGTAGCCCAAAGCCTTGACGAGATCGGCCAGAGACTTGGCGTCAAAAGCGCCTTTCGCGGCAGCGGGGCCGGCGGCTTGAGCGGTTTGTGCAAACAGCCCTGAGGCCAACATCAAAGCTGCGACCTTGGCACTGTGTGAAAGTATTTCTCTGCGGCTTGCAATCATCTGGTGTCTCCTTGATCGATAAATATTAAATGCAGCATGCAATCGATGCAGTGTCTGCAAACATTGAACTTGCTCAGCAAAGCTCACCGGGCCGCGCTGGCCTTGAGCCACTGCGAAATCGTCAGCGCATCGGCCTCGTTGAGCGTCTGCGCCGGCATCGGGATCGCCCCCCACACGCCCGAGCCGCCGCTGCGGATCTTGCCCGCGAGATAGGCCTCGGCATCGGGTTTGCTGCCGTATTTTTTAGCTATTTCCTTGAACGATGGCCCCACCAATTTGCCATCTGCCGCATGGCAAGCGGTGCATGCGTACTTGTTGAGCAAGGCCGTGGGAGGCACCGGCTTAGCTTGTGGCGCTTGTGGCGCTTGAACTGCTTTGGCTGCCTCGGCCGGCTCAGCCTTGACCGCGGGTACTGCCCCTGCCGGTCGGCTGGTGTCCACCCCGTGCTGCGGGCCGACCGCACGGTTTTGTTCGGCCAAATTGCCGTGCGCATTGCGGGCGTGCTCCGGCAGGAAGGAGCCGATATTCGCCTCCACCGCGCAGTCCTTCATGCAGGCGACATTGCGGGTATCAGCCGCCTTAGCCGTTGTCAGGCCCTTGCCGGGCCACAAGCTGTGGTCCAGCGTCATGCCGTTGCGGTTGGGCATGCGCTGCTGCACCTCGGCCATGTTCTTGTCCGACAGCACGAAATCATCCGCCACCACACCGCCCAAATTGAGCAAAAAGGCGGTGACGCCGTAGACCTCATCGGTGCTCAGCGACTTGGGCGCGTTCCAGGGCATCGCACGGTTGATGTAATCCCACAGCGTGGACAAAGTGGCCACCTTCATCAAAGTCGTGCGGCCGGGGTAGCTGGCGTCATTCAGGCGAGCCACATGGCCGGTCTTGATGTCGTCTGCCGTGGTGCCGCCGATCAGCGGCGCGAACACCTCACCGCTTTCGCCAAAGATGCCGTGGCACTGGGCGCATTTGGACTCCCAGACGTCCTGGCCCTTGGCCACCGAGCCGGCCCCCTTGGGCAAGCCCTTGAAGTCGGGCCGCACGTCGATGTCCCAGGCCTGCACTTCCTTGACGGTGGCCGGGCGGCCGATGCCGATATAGGCCTTCGCGGTGCCTATCGCTGCAGTCATGGCTGCAGCGGCATGGCTGGAAGGTGCCGGCTGGGTTTGCGCTTGTGCCAAGCTCATCGCAGCCATCAGGACCATCAGGGCCAAGACAATCACGGCGGGCCAGCGGCGCGTCATCGGTTCAGGAAAGCTGGACATTCTTCACCTCGCCGTCCTCTTGCACCAGCCAAGTCTGGACCGCATTGCTGTGATAAATCGAGCGGCTGCCGCGCACCTTGCGCAGTTGCGCGTAAGTCGGCTGTACAAAGCCGGTGTCGTCGGTGGCGCGGCTTTGAATCAAGCCCGGCTTGCCGTCCCAGACCCAATCGACATTGAAGCGCGTCAGGCATTTGGGCATCACCGTGCCTTCCAGCCGCGCGCTGCGCCAGTTGCGCCCGCCATCCACCGACACATCCACCCGCTTGATCGCCCCGCGCCCGGACCACGCCAAGCCGGAGATGTTGTAAAAGCCCTGATCCAGCAGCACTTGGCCGCCAGACGGCGTCGTCACCACGCTCTTGCATTCCTGCGTGCTGGTGTACTGGCGGTGTTGGCCACCGGGCATCAGGTCGATGTAGTGCACCGCTTCGTCCTTGCTTGCATAGGGCATGTCGCCCACCTCGATGCGGCGCAGATATTTGACCCAGCTGACGCCCTGCACGCCCGGCACGACCAAGCGCAGCGGGTAGCCGTTCTCGGGCCGCAGCATCTCGCCGTTCTGGCCGTAGGCGACCAGCACCTCGCCGTTCTCGACCATGTCCATCGGGATCGTGCGCGTCATCGACGAGCCATCCGCGCCCTCGGCCAGCACGAAGCGGGCCTTTTTGTAATCGACGCCGGCCAAGTCCAGAATGAGGCGCAGCGGCACGCCAGTGAACTCGCTGCAGCTCAACATGCCGTGTGAATACTGCACCGTCGGCACCGCCACATTGCCCCATTCCATGCCGGAATTGGCCCCACATTCGATGAAGTGAAAGCGCGACACCGACGGCAAGCGCATCAGCTCGTCCATCGTGAACACCATCGCCCGCTTCAGCATCGAAGCATCCGACCCATTGATCATCAAACGGTGCTTGGACGGGTCGATGTCCCACCAACCCTGATGATGGCGTTCGAAATGCAGGCCGCTCGGCGTGACGATGCCGAACAGCGATTGCAGCGGCGCGAACGACACCGACGACTGTTGCGTCTGCGTCAACCCTGGGCTTTGCCGGCGCTGCACATTGACCTCGAACTTGGACGGTTTGCCGTAGCCGTCGGTCGCCACCGGTTGACCCAGGCCCTGCGTGTGCTCGGGCAGCGTCAGGATGTTCACATCGCCCTCGCCCGGCAAGACCGGGTTCGAGGTGGCGCGAGCCAGCGGTGAAGCCACGACCGCGCTACCCGCCGC
>JBIIVZ010000475.1:0-2823 GCA_044339175.1 Roseateles sp. | reverse complement strand
AAGCGCTGCGGAAAGGCGAAGTACTCCTGCATCACCCGGTAGCCTTCAAAGCCTTGCAGCGTTTGCGGCAACAGGGCTTCATCGTCCTCAAAGCCGACCGGCACCACACAGTCGGCGTCGATCGCTTCATGCCAATCGGCCGGCCGGCGAGTCGGCAGCAACAAAACGCCCAAGGTGTTGCCGCAAATCATTTCATGCAGACGGAACGCGACATCGCCCGGGCCGGAGCAATGCAGGCGCAAATCGTCTAGCGCCAGCTGAGCAAAGTCCAACCCAGCGGTGGTGCGCAACCGCAGGCGCAGGCCGGCGCGGTATTTGCGCCACTCGGGCATGGCAGCGATGGGCAGATCGGCCGCGTGGGTGAAGTACTCGACCTGCGTCAGCTCCAGCGGCCACAGCGTCAACTGATGGGCTGTGCGGAATTCGCAGACGGTGGCACCGGCCTTGCCGGCTTGGCTGTGCATCACACTGGCGCGCGGCAGTTGCAGGCCTTTTGCCAGGCTAGGGTCGTTCAAATCAGGGTTGACTTGGGCGATCAGCATCGACGGCGTCGGGGCCAGAAACTGCGGGTAGACGATCTCCAGCATGCGCTGCGTGAAGCGCGGGAACTCGGCATCGAGCTTCAGCTGGATACGACCGGCGAGGAAGGCAAAGCCTTCGAGCAGCCGCTCGACGTAGGGGTCGGTGACTTCCAGGCCTTCCAGGCCCAAGCGGGCGGCCACTTTGGGGAACTGCTGGGCAAACTCAGCACCCATTTCGCGCAGGTGGCGCAGTTCCTCGTTGTAGTAGCGCAGCAGGCGTGGGTCCATGACGATGGCCCGCGCTCAGCGGTCGAGTTCGCGCACAGCGACCCGGCCGGTTTCAAGATCGATGTCGGTGTGCAGCATCAGTTCCAGCGGCACCGGTTGGGCCCACAACTGCCCACTGATGCGAAAGCCGATCTGGTTGTGGTGATCCATTTGCATCTCGGACAGCAGCACTTCGACCACCAGCGTCTGCGGCAAGATGCGCGGCTCGTGGTCAAGAATCGCCTGCTTGACGCGCGCCTGGAGGACCAGTGGATCGATCGTTGACGCGGTGGCACCCGAGAGCGGCGGCAAGCCAAAATTAAGCACCGAATTGCGCGCATGCGGGGCGCCTGCCCAATCGATGGAATCGCCGGGTGCGGTGGTGTTGAACAACCAGGCGAGGTCGCGCAATACCAGTTCCCGCAAGCGGTTGCGGCCAATCACGCGGGCTTCAGCGGTCTCCACCACAGAGTCCGGCGCGTCATCGGTCAAGCGGTCCAGCAAGGCCGGTTGCAAACGGTCAACGGCACGCAAGTTAGCCATGGTGATTGCGGCGTGCCGGCGCTCAGCCAGCGTCAGCGGGAGCGGCTGGCGGGGCTTCGGCAGGCTGCTCGGCCATCAAGACGGAGCGGACATCCATCAGCGCGAAATCAGCCACATCGGTGGCAAAAAGGCGTTGCCCCAGGCCCACGCACAGGCCGGAAGTCGTCTCGTGCCAATCGGTGCGGCGGGACAGCGCCGCCAAACCACCGGCGGCAATATCGGTGTCGGGATACCGGGTGGGAATCAAACCGACCACCTCGCCGCCATTGGTGAATTGGAAATGGGCGGGCATCCAGACGGCGTCCCGCAAATCCTGTGGTGGGTCGATGTCGACGCGGGACACGCGGTTCCACGGCAGCCAGTAATAGCGGCCGTTGATGACCGCCTCAATGACCGGGCCGAGCCGGGAATCGGCATCGGCGATCCAGGCAAAGGCTTGGCCATCGACGCTGCCCGCGCTGGCCGGTGCTTGTTCAAGCGCTTGCTCGCGCAACTGCCGTGCGGCGTCCGGCTCGCCACGGCCTTCACGCAGCAACGCCTCGATCAACAACGCGACCCAGGGCTCAGGCTCGCCAAACAGCATGGGCACTTTTTGCCCGGCAAACACCTGCATGCGCAAGGCCTCGCAGGCGATGGCTTCACGGTAGGTTTGCACCATGGGCAACATGGCGGCGTCGAGTTCCAACGCCACGTTGAGCTGATTCAAAGCCCGGTTCCACTGGCCGAGCACGCACAGCAGCTGGAACAGGAACACCCGCAGCTTGGCATCTTGGGGGTGCGAGCGCACTTGTTCGGTCAACAGCTTCAAGGCCAGGGCGGCATCACCGTCCTTGAGTGCTTGTTCGGCGGCGGCGGGGTTTGACATGAGCGCTCCGGTACGGCGATCAACAGGCTGAAGGCCCGCTGGGGTGGACTTGTGGAATTCTTGGACCAGGCCGCCGGGGCGGCCTGGAGCGTAGCTCTGGTCTTGCTAATTGATGTTGCTGGACCTCGTCAAACAGGCCCGGCTTCAGCGATGAACCCAGACGCACCCTGAAGGGAGCCGTCGGCGTTCTGGACTGCGTACTGAATGTTGATGGACTTGAAAGTCAGCAACACATGCTCAAGCAAGGCCGGCATACCTTCGGCATCAAAGCCAGAGCTGACTTGATAGCCGGTGATGCGAACCTTCTCAAGCGTCATCACAAAAAAGGGCATTGGAGCGGTGCCACCGGGCTTGCGGACCGACAAGATCACCTTGGTCATCAGCTCATTGCTGTTCATCACTGCCATCAAAGCCGTGGAGGCTTTGTCGACGCGCTTGGTCAGCTTGAGGTGCTCCATCACGGTGCGGCCTGCGCGGGCACCGTCCATCGCGGAAGGTGCGGACATGGCCCAAGCCCAATCGATGACATCGATCTGGCTTGGGAACAGCTTGTCAGACGACTCGCCAAGGATCTCGCCGGTCCGTTGACCGGTGACCTTTAAAAACATGTCGGACTTTGCCATGGGG
>JBIIVZ010000474.1:0-2827 GCA_044339175.1 Roseateles sp. | reverse complement strand
GTGGGCACGCAGGGCGCGATCAAGTCGGTCACTTCAAAGATCTTGCGACCGCGCAACTTGGCAAACAAGGCCATCGCCAGCACCACGCCCAGCAAACCGCCGTGGAACGCCATGCCGCCCTTCCACAAGGCCAGGGCCTCGCCGAGGTTGTGCAAGTAGTAATCGGGTTTGTAGAACAGCACGTAGCCGAGCCGCCCACCGAGCACCACGCCCAGCACGCCAAAGAACAGCAGGTCGTCCACATCGCGGCGGGTCCAGCCTGCTTGCCGCCACTGAGGCTGGGCCACGCGGAGGTTGGCCAGCCACAAGAACAGGCCAAATGCGGCCAGATAAGTCAGGCCATACCAATGAATAGCCAACGGGCCTAATTTGATGGCTATCGGGTCAAACTGGGGGTGCACCCACATCGCAAATCCTCGGGAAATCAGCCGGGCATCATAAAGCGCAGCAAATTTCACACCGGATGAGGCCCCTCAAAGCGCGGCGCGCCCGGGTCAACCGAGCTTGGCCAAGCTCTTACGCGCGTCCTCCACATGGCCGGGGCTGGACTGCTTGCTGGCGATGGCTCGCTCGTAGGCGGCGCGAGCTTTGACCTTGTCGCCCAGCGTCACCCAGGCATCACCGAGCCTGTGGTCCAGCGGCAGGCTGCCTGCACCTTCCAGCGACTTGGCGCGCTCGAAGTGCTTGACGGCCTCGGCCGGCTGCTCCGAATCTAAAGCCAGGCGGCCCAAGTAATAAGGCGCGGCGGCCTGCGTCGGCTGGTCGCGCAGCAGCTGCTCGTAAGCGCTGCGAGCCTTGGCAGGCTGACCTTCTTTGGACCAGTGCCGGCCCAGTTGGCCGTAGGCATCGCGGATGTCCGCCAGCAGCGCAGCATCCTGGCCGGGTCGCACGCTGACCAATTCGCGCTCGGCCGCCTCCCAGTCGCCCTGCTTGGCGGCGATCAAGGCGCGCAACAAGCGGGCCTGTTCGGGCTGGCTGCTGCGGATGGCCGCTTCCAATCCCTTCGCCCGGCTGACGCTGCCGCCGAGGAAGCTGGGCGTGAACAAATAGATCTGCGTCAGCTTGCTGCGCGCCATGTAGGCCGCCGGGTCCAGATCCAACGCCCGGTTCAAGGCGTCCTTGATGCGCCCGACCAAGCTCAGCGCTTTGAGGGGGCCCAGCACCTGCGCTTGCTGGCCCATCACCAAGGCCTTGGCCAGTTGACAAATAGCTTCTTGCGGCGCGCGCGCCTCGCATTGCTGCGCCGCGCTGTCGGCCGCATCCAGCCGTTTGACGTCAAAACTGCTTTGGGCCGACATGGCCAGCGCGGCCAAAGCCTGCGCATCCTCGGCCTGCGCTTTCAACTGCGCTTGAGCGGCTTGCTCCAGCGCGTCGTACTTGCCGGCATCGAACAGCGCCTGCCATTGCGGGTCTTTTAAAGTCTGCGCTTGCGCCGGAACAACGCCCGTCAGGGCCGTAGTCAACGCAATGGTGATGGCGAAAGTCAAGCTACGAACAGTCATTCATTACTCCGGGAGTGTCAGAAAACTGACTTGGGGAAGTTTAGTAGCCTGCGCAACGCGGGGTGCCCCCTGTTGCCGCTCTCTGAGAGGGTGAGAACTTTTTACTGCGCGGCCGCCATGCGTCGTTGGCTGGGTACTCGGAATCCTCTCGTACCTGGAGTACGTTCCGGCATCCGCGCCCCATCCGCCTAGCCTGACGACCGCTCGCTACAAAAGTTCTCACCCTCTGAGCCGATGACTCTTGCACCCCCCTCCTCGCTACACTTTGACAGGCTCAGGGCGAACGGGCTTTATACGAACAGTCATGGAGTCGGTCCGCAACGCATTGACTTGAGCCCCTCAAGACACGACTTTCAACTCCGCCCCTGCCAATTGACCCCGCACATGGGCAACGAAGCGCAGCAAGGCCGGTGCAGCCGCTTGGGCGTCGCGACGCCAGATCAAGCTGGTCTCGCAAATGGGCGGCGTCCCGATGACCGGCCGGTAAACCACACCGCTGCGCTGAAAGCCCATCACGCTGGCCGGCACCCAGGCGACGCCGATGCCGGCCGACACCAGGTTGACGATGGTCTGCATCTGGATCGCCTCCTGCGCGATGCGAGGCGTGGCTTGATGCTGGCGGTAATAGGCCAGCAGTGCGTCGAACAGCGACGGTGCGATGTCGCGCGGGAACACCACCAGCGGCAATTGCAACGCGGCCAACGGGTTGATCGTGCCGTTTGCCGCAACACAGCTCGGTGCTGCCAGCGGCTCGTCGGCATTCAGCACCAGCACCATCTGTTCGCTGGCAATGCTCAGCGCTTCAAAGCCGGGCGGCAGCGCGCCGGGGGCGTGGACGATGAAGCCGGCATCGATATCCTCGTTGGCAAAATCACGCAATTGCACATCGAGCGTGGCCTCGCGCAAGCTCAGCGCGATGTCCGGTTGCTGATCGCGAAAACTGCGCAACCAGCGCGGCAACTCGCCAAAACCCGCCGTCGACACAAAGGCCAGCCGCAGCCGCCCGCTCTGCCCCGCTGCGGCCGCTTGCACCTGCGACGCCAGCGCGTGCGCGTCGACCAGCAGGCGCTGCGCCAGCGGCAACAAGGCGGCACCGGCCGGCGTGAGCTTGACCGACCGACTGCTGCGCTCGAACAACGCCGCACCGAGCGCTTGCTCCAGCTTTTGAATCGCCTGCGTCAGCGGCGGCTGTGTCATGTGCAGGCGCAGCGCCGCCCGGCCGAAATGCAGTTCCTCGGCCACGGACACAAACTGACGCAAGCTACGCAACTCCAGCATTGATATGCCCTGCATATTGATAACGTTCGAATAATATATTTGAAAAT
>JBIIVZ010000473.1:0-2830 GCA_044339175.1 Roseateles sp. | reverse complement strand
TGCTGCGCTTGCTCGGCGTGCAAGACAAAATGGGCTCCAGCGTGACCGAGGAAGAAATCCACGCGGTGCTGGCGGAAGGCACCAGCGCCGGGGTGATCGAATCGCATGAACACACGATGGTGCGCAACGTCTTTTTGCTGGACGACCGCCAGATCGGCTCGCTGATGGTGCCGCGCAGCGATGTGGTGGTGCTGGACATCCGGCTGAGCTTTGAGGACAACCTGAAGCGCATCGATGCGTCGGACCATGCGCGCTTTCCGCTGGTGGACGGGAGCATGGACAACATCCTAGGCATCGTCAACGCGCGGCAATTGCTGTCGCGGGTGGCGCATGGCGGCGTGCCCGACCTGCAACACCAGATGCAAGCGCCGCTCTATGTGCCGGAAACGCTGACCGGCATGGAGTTGCTGGACAACTTCCGCACGTCGGATGTGCACATGGCCTGCGTGATCGACGAGTACGGCGAGGTGCAGGGCATCGTCACGCTGAAGGATCTGATCGAAGCGATCACCGGCGAGTTCCAGTCGCGCAACCCGGCCACCTCCTGGGCGGTGCAGCGGGCCGACGGCTCCTGGCTGCTGGATGGCCATATCCCGGTGCCGGAGCTGAAGGACCGCCTGGGCCTGAACAGCGTGCCGGAAGAGGAGCGCGGGCGTTATCACACGCTCAGCGGCATGATGATGTTGCTGACCGGCCGCCTGCCCAGGATCGCCGACGCCATCCAGTGGCAGGACTGGAACTTCGAGATCGTCGACATGGACGGCAAAACCATCGACAAGGTGCTGGCCAGCCAGGTTCTGAACGGCACCGTCAAGACTGACCCGGACATGGCGGGCGGCTGAGCGGGCGAGGGCATCCAAGGCTTCTTATCAGCACCCAGCGTTCGCTGAGAAATGGCGTGCTCGCGGGACCAGCCCGCCGGGACGTTTTGCTCCGCGTCATTCCGACGTGACCTAAGGTCACGGCCTCCCTTCTTGACCTCCGCAAAACGCCCCGCCGCGCTGATCCTTCGGCTGTGCGTTTGCTCATCAAGGCTGACGCGTGTTCTTCGTTTAGCTTATAGGGCGGGTCGAGACCCGCGTGGTGGCGGTGAAGGGTGGCCATTGGCGCAGCCCGGCCGGTTTTGGGGAAGTCGGTGGCCGGCGGAGAAAGCCCGCGGGTCGCGACCCGCCCTACGGGGCTGACATCGGCTGAATCTGTTTTGTTTCTCAAAAGCTTAAACTGCTCTTAAAAAAGGCCTTCGCCTCAGTGGCGATGGGCTAAGCCACAGACGGGTCCACAATCACGCCCCGCTATGGGACAGCGACTTCGTCTCAAACTTCGGCGTGATGGTTGCGAGACGTCCTGGCAAGTTCCTCGCCACAATTTTCTGGAACTCAATGCAACTTATTCTTTCGGCTGGCGCGATTTTGGCCATTGTGTTGTGGGGGCTGATCGCACCTGCTGCCCTGCTCAGCGTGTTTGGGCAGGCGCTGAGCTACATCACGCATGACTTCGGTTGGCTCTATTTGTGGGTCGTGCTGGGACTGGTGATCATGGCCGGCTACCTGGCGTTCAGCCGCTACGGCAACCTCAAACTGGGTGCTGAGGACGATGAGCCGGAGTTCTCGGTGGCGGCCTGGTTCGCGATGCTGTTTGCGGCGGGCATGGGCATTGGCCTGGTGTTTTGGGGCGTGGCCGAGCCGATCTCCCACTACGGCGCACCGCCGCCCGGCATCATCGCCAACACGCCGGAAGCGGCCAACGCAGCCATGCGCTACAGCTTCTTCCACTGGGGCCTCCACCCTTGGGCGGTTTACAGCATCGTGGCCTTGGCGATCGCGTTCTTCCAATTTCGGCGCGGCGGTGCGGCCTTGGTCAGCACCTCGATTGAAGCACTGCCCTGGCGCTTTGCCAAAAAATCCGCCTTACTGGTCAATGTGTTGGCCGTCATTGCCACCGCTTTTGGCGTGGCCGCGTCGCTGGGCATTGGGGCCTTGCAGATCAACAGCGGCCTGAGCGTCTTGTTCGGCCTGCCGGTCAACAACACCTCGCAAGTGGCGATCATTGCGATCACCACGGCACTGTTCATCACCTCGGCCGTGACCGGCGTCACACGCGGCATCAAATGGCTGTCCACCATCAACTTGCTGTTGGCCGCCGCACTGGCCCTGGCCGTCTTTGTGATCGGCCCCACGGTGGCCATCATCGACACCTTCACCAACACGCTGGGCAGCTACCTGAGTGAATTCGTGCGGATGAGCTTGCGCATGACGCCGTTCCGAGAGGACGCCTGGGTGGGCGGCTGGACGATTTTCTACTGGGCCTGGTGGGTGTCATGGTCGCCGTTTGTCGGCCTGTTCATTGCGCGCGTTTCGCGTGGCCGCAGCATCCGCGAGTTCATCTTCGGCACCGTGCTGGCACCGACGCTGGCCGCGTTTATCTGGTTCTCGATCTTCGGCGGCACCGCGCTGCACCTTGAAATCTGGCAGGGCGTGCCGCTGGCCGAAGCGGTCAAGGCGGACGTTGCGACGGCCCTGTTCACGATGTTCAACGCCCTGCCGTTCGGCCTGCTGATGTCGGGCGTGGCCACCGTGCTGGTCATGGTGTTCTTTGTGACCTCGGGGGATTCAGCCACCTTGGTGCTGGGCATCATGAGCACCGGTGGCAACCCCAACCCGCCGAACCGGGTCAAGGTCATCTGGGGCTTGCTGGTGGCGGGCATCGCCATCAGTTTGCTGTTGGCGGGCGGGTTGAAGGCGGTGCAGACGGCGACCATCGTGTTCGCCCTGCCGTTCACGGGGGTCATCCTGTTGATGGCGCTGTCGCTGTGGCGAGCGGTGCGCGAGGA
>JBIIVZ010000471.1:0-2831 GCA_044339175.1 Roseateles sp. | reverse complement strand
GGCGTGCGCCTTGCGTACGCCCAGGCCTCCTATGTCAGACCCAAAATCCAGTCCGCTGCATCAAACCAAGGCCCTTGGCGCCTTCACTGCCACGCGTGCATCGGCAGCACGAGCCGAGGCTGCGCCGCACCCGCTCGCGCAGATGCTGGACGATCTGCTGCGTGAGCAGAATTTTGACATCCACTTTCAGCCCATCGTCGACATCGACCGGGCCACCCTCCTGGGCTTCGAAGCCCTGACGCGCGGCCCGGCCAATTCCAGCCTGCACTCGCCGCTCGTGTTGTTCGATGTGGCGGCGCGCTTTGGCCGCTTGCTGGAACTGGAGCGCATGGTGGTGCGGCGAGCGCTGAAGCGCTTCAAGGAGCTCAAGCTTCCCGGTCAAATATTTTTGAATTTGACCGTCGACAGCTTGCTGGCCGCAGAGACTCGGATCGACCAAATCAGCAGCGATCTGACCGCCTTGGACATGCCGCCATCGCGCATGGTGATCGAGTTGACCGAAACAAGGGCCAGCGCTGATCCGGAACGCCTGCGCAGCAGCGCCGATGCGTTGCGCGGATTGGGCTTTGTGATCGCACTTGATGATCTGGGCGAAGGTTTTGCAAGCTTGAAACGCTGGCTCGATCTCAAGCCTGAATTCGTCAAGATCGACCGCTATTTCATTGACGGCATTGCGCAAGATCCGCTCAAACAGCATTTCGTCCGCGCCATCATCGATTTGGCCAGCTCGGCCGGCTGCACCGTGATTGCCGAGGGTCTGGAGCAAGCCGGCGATTTGGCCGTGCTGCAACGCCTGGGGGTCAAATATTGCCAGGGCTATTTGTTTGCCCGGCCGAGCGCCACGCCGCGCAGCAGCTTGCGCGCCGAGCTGAGGGCTTTGCTGCATTGGGACGGCGCGCAACGGCCGACTGTCCCGCTACCGCCGGGTGCCATCACCACCGCAGCCCAGCTGGCCAGACGCGGACACACCGCCTCGGCCAAGATCAGCTGCTTGGGCGCGGTGGACATGTTCAAGTTCGACGAGCAGTTGTATGCGATTCCTGTGCTCGATGAAGCCCTGCGCCCGATCGGCTTGCTGCGCTCGATGCATGTACTCAAGCGCAGCTCGGAGCGCTTTTTCATGGACATCCATGCCCACCACAGCTGCCTGAAGCTGATGGACAGCAAGCCTTTGGTGTTCGACGTCAGCGCCAGCCTGCGCACGATGAGCGAGGCGATCGCCAACCTGGACGACAGCTTGATGGTGGACGGCTTCGTCGTCACCCAGGACGGCGCCTATTTCGGCAGCGGCCGCACATCGGATTTGCTCAAGGCAGTCTCCGACTTGCAGGTCAACTCAGCCCGCTATGCCAACCCCTTGACCTTGTTGCCCGGCAATGTGCCGATCGACAGCCATATCGACGGCCTGATCAAGGACGGGCAGTCCTTTGTCGTGGCGGTGTGGGACATCGACAACTTCAAGCCGTTCAACGATGTCTACGGTTATCGCTGCGGCGACGACATCATCAAATTCACCGCCCAGACCTTGTTGCAAGCGATAGAGCCGGCCATCGACTTCATCGGCCACATCGGCGGCGATGACTTTTTGATGGTCTTGTGTTCAACGGATTGGCAAGCCAGGCTGCAGCGCGTCTGCACCGATTTCGATGCAGGCGTGTGCGGATTCTTTTCGGTCGAACACCTGCAAAGCGGTGGTTACACGACAGCCAACCGCCAGAACCAGCCCACATTTCACCCCTTGCCCACAATCAGCGCCGGCGTCATCTGCGTCGAATGCTGCTCCTTTGAAAACTCTCGGGCAATCGCCACCGCCTTGATCGAACCCAAAAAGGTGGTCAAGGGCCGTGCCGGTGGCAGCCGATTTTTTGTGGACAGGCGCCTGGGGCAGTCGCCTGCCAAACAAGCCCAAGCAATGTCTGGCATGACGGAGTCACCATGAATTTTCTGATTTTTTCAAATCAATGGAGCCTCAGGTCAAGGCTGATGCTTATCGGCCTGGTCGCCCTGCTGATGGGATTGTTGCCAAGCTGCTTGCTGTTGAACCAATATGTCATTCAACTGAGCGCTGTCGCCCGGGAGGCTCAAGGGCTGCCGATCAATCTGGCCTGGCAAGACAGCCTGACTGCTTTGCAAACGCACCGGCGCTTGGCCGCCGAGGCGTTGTCGACCCGGCCTGGCGCGCGCTCTGAGTTGGCAGCGAGCCAGCAAGCGGTGCGGGCCAAACTGCAGGTATTGGTCGTCGCCTTGGGTGAGCCCGGGGCCGGTTTTGCCGCACGTCATGGCGCAGCCGCAAGCGCGCTGACCGAACAATTCAATGCCTTGACGGCCGAATTGGATGGAGAGCGGCCGGAAGTCGCCAAGCTGCTGACTCGGCATCTGAGCCTGGCGTCGCTGGCATTTCGTGCCGTGGCGGACTTCAACGGCGATATGGGCTTGCTGCTGGACCCCGAAGCCGAGACCTATTTCGCCATCATTGCAGGCCTGCAAGCCGCCCCCCAGGTGAGCGACGCGTTGTCAGAACTGGGCAGCTTGGCCAGCGCGGCTGCCGTGGACGATATTGCGGCTGTCAGCGCGGCCCTGACTCGCTATCGCGAACACGCAGGCCTGACGCTGCAAAGCATGCAGGCGGCCGAAAGGACCGGCGGCCCGATGCAACAAACATGGACTTCGCTGTCTGCACAGATGGAAAAACAGCGGCGCTTGGTCGACGACTCGACGCGGGCGGCAGCTCAAGATGTCAACTATCCGCTCGAACAACTCGCCGCCAGCTTTTCGACGGCCGCGCAGCTGCAAGCCGAGGTTTCCGCTCAGGCGATGGCGGCCTTGAAGTC
>JBIIVZ010000472.1:0-2831 GCA_044339175.1 Roseateles sp. | reverse complement strand
TCGCGGCGGTCTCCGGCGATGTGAACCCGGCCCACGTCGATGCGCTCTATGCCAAGAGCAGCCACTTTCAGGAGATCATCGCGCACGGCATGTTGGGCGCGTCGCTGATCTCGACGGTGCTCGGTACGCGCTTCCCCGGCCCTGGCACCATTTACCTGGGTCAAAGCCTGAAATTCCTCAAACCGGTGCACATCGGCGACACCTTGACAGTCACAGTCACGGTCAAGTCGCTCGACCCAGGCAAGCGCCATCTGATTTTGGATACACGCTGTGTCGATCAGGAGGGCGATGTGGTCATCTCGGGTGAGGCCGAGGTGATGGCTCCGGTCGATAAGCTGCGCATCCACCGCACCGAACTGCCTGAGCCTTTGTTGGCCGACAAGAGCTTGCGCTACGACCAACTGCTTGCCGCTGCGAAGGGCTGTCCACGCGTGCGCATGGGCGTGGTGCACGCTTGCAGCAGCGAAGTGCTCGAAGGTGCCATCCAGGCGCATCGACTGGGGCTGATCGAGGCGGTCCTGATCGGTCCGATAGCCAAGATGCAAAACCTCGCCAAGTTGCATCAACTCGACCTCACCGGCATCAAACTGGTCGACGTCGCCCACAGCCATGCAGCCGCCGCCAAGGCGGTCGAGATGGCCCGCATCGGTGAAGTTGACGCATTGATGAAGGGCAGCTTGCACAGCGACGAATTGCTGGCCGAAGTGGTCAATGCCAACAGCGGCATGCGCACTGCTCGGCGCATCAGCCATGTGTTCGTGCTTGATGTGCCGCGTTATCCCAAGCCGCTGCTGATCACCGACGCTGCGATCAACGTGGCCCCCGACTTCGACACCAAGGTCGACATCGTCAAGAACGCGATCGACTTGGCGCACGCCCTGGGAATTCCTGAACCCAAGGTGGCCATTTTATCGGCGGTCGAGACGGTCACGTCCAAACTTGTGTCGGCCATGGATGCGGCCGCACTGTCGAAGATGGCAGACCGGGGTCAGATCACAGGTGCCCTGGTCGATGGGCCGCTGGCCTTCGACAACGCGGTGTCGATGGCTGCGGCAAAGACCAAGGGCATCCAATCGCGAGTGGCTGGAGACGCCGATATCCTTGTCGTTCCGGACATCGAGTCCGGCAACATGCTGGCCAAGCAATTGGAATACCTGGGCGACGCACAGGCTGCAGGCTTGGTGATGGGCGCGCGGGTGCCCATTGTGCTGACCAGCCGTGCCGACTCGGCCCATTCCCGCATCGCATCCTGTGCGATGGCATTGCTGTGGCTGAGGTACCAGCGGCGGCTTCAGCTGTAGAGGGCGATGGGTCGTCGCCATTTCTGCGCCAAGAGGGAACTTGAGTCGACAAGTGAGCGGTATGGAGGTCTGGACCTTACCGGCATCTTTCGGCCTCTATAGGCTTCTACGGAGTGATGCTAGGCCTGCTTCATCACCACCTCGCAGCAACCCAATCTCAGCGGTTTGACGACATTGCTTTGCGCCGCGAGGTGGGTGCTGCTGCTTGATTGGGGCCAGTTTTGCAATCCTGCCGACTTCCAGCTGATTCGCCCAGTTCATCGATTTGCGCGAACGGGTGTCGCGTCCCAACTTTGCCGGCCGGCTATCGTGAATGTTGGCGGTACATCACGACTCTCCTGATATAGCCAATCCACCACGGCCTAGATCTCAAGGCCCACCGGGCTTTGTACTCGCCATTTTAGGCAGTCGGCAATCCGGAGAACTCGCGAGAATGTAATCAAAGCGCAGGCACGTACCCTCAGGGCGGCTCCATTAATCTGAACTGTTTCCACAGCTTGGCGAGCCCAGGCAATTCCTGCTTTGTGGCAGCGCAAAGGTATCCTCTCGCGAAGGATGCGCTGCCCGCCAGCTCGGGATGACCGACGTCGATCTCGTGCAGCAGTCGGTCGGCGACGGCGGCGTCGTTCAACCATCCGAGTGCATCCTGGAGGACCGCGAGGCGCCTGACGTAGCGATCGACGCGCCTCGCCGGATACAGCGACCGGAAGAACTCTGTTGCATAGCGCGCCTTCTTGGCCGCAATACGCACCTGATGGCGCTCCTCGGGCGTTCCGTGCGCCAACCGTTTGCCGCTCTTGATCAGCTTCTCGTGCCGACGATCCAGGATCTGCGTCGCTCGCTTCTCAATTGGCTCTGCGAGCGCGCCGAGGGCAGCCTCGTCGAGCGACTCGTGCCAGCGCAAAGCCTGGAGCCAGCTGACCAGGCTAAGCATGAGGCGCGAATATCGCACCGAGGCCACCGCGTCGGCGGCATGCTGCCGCTTCTCCCCTGCAATCGTCGATGCGAGTTGCCTGAGCGGCAACAGATCCGTTTCCTGCGGGCAGGCTTCGATCACCATCAGCAAGGTGCCGTCGCCCAGCACGTCGGCATCACGCGCGGCGCCAAGCTCGCCGCCCAGCCAGGCAAGTTCCTGTTGCAGCACCGGGGGAAAGGGAATCCATGGGGCGAACAGGCGCAGTGCCGAACGCAGCCGGCGCATGCCGACCCGCATCTGGTGAATGCTTTCAGGGTCATTGCCCCGCGTGACGCCGATTTCGTTGTCCTGCATCTGCCTCAAGCAGTTGCCCACGATGACCCGAAACCCATCCTCAACACACATGTAGCGGTTCAGCGTCACTGGTCTGGCCTTCTCGGCAGCGGCGGCCACCGGTGCGACAAGCGCGTAGCCGCGCGCCGCCTTGCTGAGTGTGGTCACCCAATTCGATGGACTGCCAATCACGTTTGCCGATGGACGGCGAAGCCATCACGCAGCATGAACATCGGCGACGTTTCGGCGACCGGCGCGGCCCCGTGCAAGATCGGCGATGC
>JBIIVZ010000055.1:0-10029 GCA_044339175.1 Roseateles sp. | reverse complement strand
AAAAATCAGCCGGTCAATGCCTGCCAATGATTGGCCAAATGCATCAGATGGGCGCGCTCGTAGTCGGCTCGGTCCAACGCGCCGTACACAAAATGCGGTGCCAGCGCGCCCTGGAAGGCGGCAAACGCGTCCATCGCGTCGAGCAAGCCTTGCACCGCCGACTTCAGGCTGAGCTCGGCATTCAACGCCGGCGCGCCAGCAATGGCCTCATCCAAGCTGTGCGACATTTTGCCGCGCGCATTGAAGACGGCAAAAGCGCCCGCGCCTATCGTGGCCCGGTACCAGCCCGGTTTCAGCTCCGGGAAGGCTGTCATCGAATAATTGATGCTCTGCGCCGCATGCTGAAGCATCTGCGACAGCGTCCAGCTGCCGCTCAAGCGGGGGCTGCCGAACAGCAACTCGAACACCGCCTTGCGGGCCTGAGCCCAGGTGGCGAAGCGTTGCAGGTCGCCCGCGCAAGCTGTCAGCAGCGCGGGCGACGTGAGCACCACGGCGACGCGCAACGCCTGGCGCCGACGCATCGTCATCTCAGACGCGCTCAAAAATGCCGGCCGCGCCTTGACCGGTGCCCACGCACATCGTCACCATGCCGTACTTCAAATTGTGGCGACGCAGCGCGTGGACGACGGTGGCCGACCGGATCGCACCGGTCGCGCCCAGCGGGTGGCCCAGGGCGATCGCGCCGCCGTTCGGGTTGACGCGAGCACGGTCCAGCACGATGCCCTTGCTGTCCAGATCGTTCAACACCGCCAGCGACTGCGCGGCAAACGCTTCGTTCAGCTCGATCCAGTCGAGGTCTTGGGCGCGAATACCGGCCAGCTTCAGCGCGGCGGGTATCGCCTCGATCGGGCCGATGCCCATGATTTCTGGCGGCACACCGCGCACGGCAAAGGAGACAAAGCGTGCCAGCGGCGTCAGGCCGAAGCGCTTGACCGCACTCTCGGACGCGATGATCAGCGCACCGGCACCGTCGGAGGTTTGCGAGCTGTTGCCGGCGGTGACGCTGCCCTTGGCCGCAAACACGGCGCGCAGCTTGGCCAGGCCTTCCAGCGAGGTTTCACGGCGCGGGCCTTCGTCGCTGTCGACGATGCGCTTGCGCAGATTGATCGACCCATCGAGCAGGTTGGGCGTGCGCTCCAGCAGTTCGAACGGCGTCGTCTCGTTCAGATGTTCACCGGCCTCAATGGCGCGCAGCGCGCGCAAGTGTGATTGCAGCGCAAATTCATCCTGCGCTTCGCGCGAGATCTTCCACTGCTGCGCCACTTTTTCAGCCGTCAAACCCATGCCGTACGCGACGCCGATGTTCTCGTCACGCTCGAAAATGGACGGTGCCAGCGAGGGTTTGTTGCCGCTCATCGGCACCATGCTCATCGACTCGACGCCGGCCGCGATCATGACCTCGGCCTCGCCAACACGGATGCGATCGGCCGCCATCTGGATGGCGCTCAAACCGGAAGCGCAAAAGCGGTTCACTGTCACGCCGCCGACCGAGGTTGGCAGCCCCGACAGCACCGCCGCCACGCGGGCGATGTTCATGCCCTGCTCGCCCTCGGGGAAGGAGCAGCCGACGATGGCGTCCTCGATCGCCGCCGGGTCCAACGTCGGCACTTGGGCCAAGGCGGCCTGAATGGCGCGCATCAGCATCTCCTCCGGCCGCGTGTTCTTGTAATAGCCACGACCCGATTTGCCGATGGGCAGACGGGTGGCGGCGCAGATGTAGGCTTCTTGGACTTGCTTGCTCATAACTATTCCTTGTTGTCAGTTGCGCACAGGTTTACCGGACTGCAACATCCCCATCACCCGTTCCTGCGTTTTTGGATGCTCCAGCAGCGAGCAGAAATGCTTACGCTCCAGGGACATCAAATACTCCTCGCTGACGAGGGAGCCGGCTTCGACGGCACCGCCGCAGACGACGTCGGCGATCAGGCTGGCGAGGTGGAAGTCATGGGCGCTGATGAAGCCGCCGTCGCGCATATTGGCCAACTGCCCCTTGATGGTGGCGATGCCTGAGCGGCCCGCCACCGGGAACAAGGTCTTCATCGGAGCGCGGTAGCCGGAATCGGCCATTGCCTTGACCTGCGCGGTGGCGACGAAGAGCATTTCGTCCTTGTTCGGCACCACGATATCGCCGTCCAGGAAGAAGCCGTTCTTCTTCGCTTCCAAGGCCGAGGTTGCCACCTTGGCCGTGGCGGCCGTCGTGAAACCGTCCTTCAGGAAGGCAAAGATGTCGGCCCCGGCATTGCCGGCACTGGCCATTTCGGCCGCGCGGCGAGCGATGTAAGTCAAGCCGCCACCGCTGGGAATCAAGCCGACACCGACCTCGACCAAGCCCACATAGCTTTCCATGTGCACCACCCGGCGCGCGCAATGCACGGCCAGCTCGCAACCGCCACCCAGCGCCAGGCCACGCACGGCCGCCACCACCGGCACCGCCGCATAGCGCAGGCGCAGCAGCGTGTCCTGCAACTCCTTGACGACCGGGGCGATGCCCTTGGCACCCGACTTCATGAAGACGGGCATCAGCGATTCCAGATTGGCACCGGCCGAGAACACATCGTCCGGCGACCAGATGACCAAGCCCTTGTAGCCGCCTTCAGCAATCTCGAGCGCTTTTTGCAAGCCTGCAATGACGGCCGGGCTGATCAGGTGCAGCTTGGCCGTGATCGAGGCGATGACGACCTCGTTGTCCAGCGTCCAGACCCGCAATTCCTCGTTCTTGAACAGCTCGGTGCCTGCCGCCAACGGCGTCGGTGCGGCCTCGCCCACCAGCGCTTCGGGGAAGGCTTGGCGCTGGTAGACCGGCAGTTCGGCGCGCGGCTTGAACTTGGCTTCCAGCGCGCTCCAGGAGCCGGCCGGGCTGTGCGTGCCGCCGTTGTCGGCCACCGGGCCTTCAAACACCCAAGCGGGCAGCGCGGCGTCCGACAAGGTCTTGCCGGCGGCGATGTCTTCCTTGATCCACTCGGCCACTTGCTTCCAGCCGGCCGCTTGCCAGAGCTCGAACGGCCCCTGCGTGGTGCCAAAGCCCCAGCGCATCGCAAAGTCGATTTCACGCGAGGTGTCGGCCACCGTGGCCAGATGCACGGCCACGTAATGGAAGCTGTCGCGCAGGATGGCCCAGAGGAACTGCGCTTGCGGGTTGCTCGATTCACGCAGCAGCTTGAGGCGCTCGGGCGCAGCCTTCTTGAGCATGCGCGCCACGATGTCGTCGGCTTTTTTGCCGCCGGCCACGTACTCGCCGGTGGCAAAGTCCAGCCGCTGAATGTCCTTGCCGACCTTTTTATAAAAGCCGCCGCCGGTCTTTTGACCCAGCGCGCCCTTTTCGATCAAACCGGCCAAGATCTTCGGCGTGGCGTAGATCGAATAGAACGGGTCGTCCTTCAAGTTCTCCTGCATCGTCTTGACGACGTGAGCCATCGTGTCCAAGCCCACCACATCGGCGGTGCGGAAGGTGCCGCTGGACGCCCGGCCGAGCTTCTTGCCGGTCAGGTCGTCGACCAGATCAACGCTGAGCCCGAACTTTTCGGCCTCGATCATCGTCGCCATCATGCCGGCGATGCCGACCCGGTTGGCGACGAAGTTGGGCGTGTCGTTGGCACGCACCACGCCTTTGCCCAAGCCCGAGGTTACAAACGATTCCAGCTGGTCAATCACTTCTGGCCGGGTCGTCGGCGTGTTGATCAGCTCAACCAAGGCCATGTAGCGCGGCGGGTTGAAGAAATGGATGCCGCAAAAGCGCGGTTTGATTTCTTCTGGCAGCACCTCGGCCAGTTTGGTGATCGACAGGCCGGAGGTGTTCGACGCCACGATCGTGTGGGCGGCCACAAAGGGCGCGATCTTCTTGTACAGATCGAGCTTCCAGTCCATCCGCTCGGCAATCGCCTCGATGATCAAGTCGCAGTCGCCCAGCAGGGCCAGATGCTCCTCGTAGTTGGCCGGCTGGATCAGCGCGGCGTCCTCGGCAACGCCCAGCGGTGCCGGTTTGAGCTTTTTCAAGCCCTCGATGGCCTTGACGGCGATGCCGTTCTTGGCCCCCTCCTTGGCGGGCAGGTCAAACAGCAACACCGGCACCTTGAGATTGACCAGATGGGCGGCAATTTGCGCACCCATCACGCCTGCGCCGAGCACGGCGACCTTGCGAACTTGAAAACGACTCACTTTGCATTCCTTCAGTTTATTGAGACGAGCCTGGGGTCGAGGTGACTACTCGACACGCACCCATTCACGCGTTTGGAACAGAAATCCGATGTAGCCGCGAACTTTCAGCATCTTGCCGCCCTCGGCCAGTTGAACACGCATCTTTTTGTAGACCTTGCCGTCGTCGGGCTTGACGATTTCGGTGCCGATCCAGATCGACTTGTCGTTCCCGTCCGGCTTGGCACCAGAAAAGATCACCATGCCCATGATCAGCTGATCCTTGCGCTCGCCTTCGCATTTGTCGCACTTGGCGTTCTGCTGGGCCGGGTCGAAGATCTTCTCAATCTTTCCCTGCAAGCCGCCCCCCGCCTCGGTCACACGCACCAGCGACTTCTCGGTCTTGCCGTCGTCGTCAAAGGTCTTCCACAGCCCCAGTGGGCTGGCCTGGGCAATCGCAACATGGGCGAGCAGGCTCAGGACTGCTGCGGCAAGAAAAGATTTCAAGGTATCTCCTGATGTTTGTGATTGCCCCGCCAGAGGCCTGGCGTTGAATGGAAGCCGTCGGATTAAAACAGTGCTTCGTCCATTTCCATCAAGGACGGCAGACCGGCCCGCGCCGTGCGGATCAACATCGCCGTCTCGGGCAGCAGCTTGGCAAAGTAGAAGCGCGCGGTCGAGAGCTTGGCGGTGTAAAACAGATCGCCGCTGCCCTGCTTGGCCAACGCCACCTTGGCCATGCGGGCCCAGAAGTAGGCAAAGCTCAGGTGGCCGACGATGCGCAAATAGTCCACCGCCGCCGCACCCACTTCGTCCGGGTTGCCAAAGGCCTTCATACCGATCTCGGTCGTCAGCTTGGTGACCTTGTCGCCCAAGTCGGCCAGCGGGTTGATGAACTCTTGCATTGCCTCGTTGGTGCCCTCTTCCTCGACAAAAGCGGCAATCTTGCGGCCGAACTGCTTCAGTTTGGCCCCGTTATCGCCCAGCACCTTGCGGCCCAGCAAGTCCAGCGACTGGATTGTGTTGGTGCCCTCGTAGATCATGTTGATGCGCGAGTCGCGGACGTATTGCTCCATGCCCCACTCATGGATGAAGCCGTGACCGCCAAACACTTGCATGCAGTGCGAGGTGGCGATCCAGGCGTTGTCCGAAATGAAGGCCTTGATGATGGGCGTCAGCAGCGACACCTCGTCGAGCGCTTCCTTGCGCTCGTCCTCGTCGGCCGAGCTGAGCGCACGGTCCAGCGTCAACGCCACATAAGTGGACAAAGCGCGGCCGCCCTCGGCATAGGCGCGTGCGGTCAGCAGCATCTTGCGCACATCGGGGTGGACGATGATGGGGTCAGCGGCTTTGTCAGGCGCTTTCGGGCCGGACAAGGCTCGCATCTGGATGCGGTCCTTGGCATAGGCCGCCGCGTTCTGGTAAGCCACCTCGGTCAAGCCGAGCGACTGGTTGCCGACGCCCAAACGGGCCGCGTTCATCATCACGAACATGGCCGCCAAGCCCTTGTTCGGCGCACCGACCAGGGTGCCGATCGCCTCGTCCAGCACCATTTGGCAGGTCGCGTTGGCGTGGATGCCCATCTTGTGCTCCAGGCCGCCGCAGAAGATGCCATTGCGCGCGCCCAGCGAGCCATCGGCATTGACCAGGAACTTGGGCACGATGAAGAGCGAGATGCCCTTCGAGCCTTCCGGCGCACCCGGCAACCGAGCCAGCACCAAGTGGACGATGTTGACCGCCAAGTCGTGCTCGCCAGCTGAAATGAAGATCTTGTTACCGGTGATTTTGTAAGCGCCGTCGGCTTGCCCTTCATTGACAGGAACGGCCTTGCTGCGCAGCATCCCCAGATCGGTGCCGCAATGCGATTCGGTCAAGCACATCGTGCCGGTCCATTCGCCGCTGGTCAGCTTGGGCAAATAAAGCGCTTTTTGCTCTTCTGTGCCGTGGGCATGCAGCGCCTCGTAGGCACCGTGGCTGAGGCCCGGATACATGGTCCAAGCTTGGTTGGCGGAGTTCATCATCTCGTAAAACGATTGATTGATCACCACCGGCAAGCCCTGGCCGCCGTAGGCCGGGTCGCAACCCAGCGCCGGCCAGCCACCTTCCACATATTTAGCGTAAGCCTCTTTGAAACCCTTGGGCGGCGTCACTTCATGGCTGGTCTTGTCGAGCGAGCAGCCTTCGGCATCACCGCTCAGGTTCAAAGGAGCCAGCACTTCAGAGGCGAACTTGCCGCCTTCTTCAAGCACCGCATTGATCGTTTCGACATCAATATCGGCGTGCGCCGGCAGCAACTTCAGCTCGTCGACCACATTGAGCAACTCGTGCATCACAAATTGCATATCGCGCAGTGGCGGGTTGTACTGGGGCATGTTGTATTCCTGGTTAGACAAAAATTGAACTCAGGCCCGCTTGGCTGCGGTGCCCACTTGGGATGGCTTGTCGGCTTACAAAGCGGCTGATGCTTTGATCGCTTTAGCCGTTTTGGACACTTTGGGCGCTTTCGCCACCTTGGCCGCCGTCACCCGCGCGTCGGCCGTTCGGCCCTCAGCTGCGGCATAAAACTGCACGATGCGCTCGAACCCCACACCGGCCCGTCCGGCCGCACCGGGCCGGCGCAAAAAGCGCGCGTCGTGGTGCAGGGACAAAATCAGTCCATGCAACTCGAACGAGATCTGCTCGACATCGGCATCCGCTTGCAAATGCCCGCACTGCACGGCCATTTCGATCGCCTTGCGCAGCGCCGCCTGCCAGGCATTGACCATGGCGACCAGCGCGTCGCGGACGGGCCCCGGCCGGTCATCGAATTCAACCGCACCGCTGATGTAGATGCAGCCGGAGTCGATTTCCTCCGAAACCCGGCGCACCCAGCGCTCGTACAAAGCGCGCAGTCGCGGCAGACCACGCTCTTCGCGGATCGCGGTGAAAAACACTTCTTCTTCGAACTTGGCGTGATATTCCATCACCACCGCAATCTGCAACTCCTCACGCGAACCAAAATGCGCGAACACGCCGGATTTGCTCATCTTGGTGACATCGGCCAGCGCCCCGATCGACAAGCCCTCCAAACCCATGTGCGACGCCAAGCCCAGCGCCGCATCCAAAATAATGGCGCGGGTGTGCAAGCCCTTTTGCAACGAACGCACCACCCGCGCAGGCTTGCGCGCCGGTTGAGCGACGATGTTCAGAGCAGGGCTGGGAGGATGAAATAGTGACACTGACGGGTTCCGAGCGGCTTTCAAGCACGCATAATAAAACGAACGGTCGTTCTATTTTGCAGAAGTACCGACGACTTGCCAAAGTATTTTTGTGATTTTTTAGGCGCTCGCACCTAAAAATCGGAGGCCAGCCGGCGAACTGCCGAACAGTTTCCGGAGTTTCAATGACGCACAGCGACCTGAGCGCTGCTGTCCTTGCAGAGCGTAGCCAGGCCGATACGTTTTTCTCGGACATTGCACCGCCCGCTTGAGTCCATCTGCACTCTTGCAGTAATCTCCGCGCTTGGAGGTCAGAGCTGTGGACGTTCTTCAACTGGATGTTTCGGGGCGGCCGCAAGCCTGGATCACAACCCGGGAAGCGGCCGTGATCTATGCCAGCGACGGCATCGCTTGGACGTTGGGCCAGCCTTGCCATGTGCTGCGCGGCGGTCTGCAGCGCCGCACTGGCCTGCAATCACGCATCGAGGTGCACCCCATCATTGCGGTGCGCGGCTCGGTGCCACACCGGGCTTGGCGTCACTCGCCCGCCCTGTCGAACGCCAAGCTGTTTGTGCGGGATCGTTATGTTTGCGCCTACTGCGGCCACAGCCATGCGGCGGACGACCTGACCCGCGAGCACATCCAGCCGACCTCACGCGGCGGCGTCGACAGCTGGATGAACTGCATCACTGCCTGCCGCGGCTGCAACGGCCGCAAAGGCAGTCGCATGCCGGAAGAGGCCCATATGAGCTTGCTCTATTTGCCCTACGTGCCCAGCTTGCACGAGGACATGATCCTGCGCGGTCGCCGCATCCTGGTCGACCAAATGGAGTTCTTGCTCGCCAGCGTGCCGCGCCACAGTCGTATCCACGCTTGACCCGCAGTGCCGGTGCCGGTGCCGTTGAGCGGACCCGCGTCCTGCCTAAATTCGTTGCTCGCATGTAAAGCAACAGGGGCTTGTCAACCCCGTCACAATCCCGGCCGTTGGCCACCTACCCGTTTTCCGGAGTTACCTTTGATGAATAAGATCTTGATCAGCGCCAGCATCGTGGCCATGGCCGCGCTCACCGCTTGCTCCACCAGCAACCCGGACATGATTCAGCGCGGTGACGCGCAGCGGCTCTCGCAGGTGCAGGAAGCGACCGTGCTGTCGGTCCGCACGGTGACGGTGGACGGCTCGCAAAGTGGCGTCGGTGCCGTCACCGGCGGCGTGGTCGGTGCGATCGCGGGCTCAACCGCTGGCGGTCGCCGCGAGGGGCAGATCGTCGGCGTGCTGGGCGCAGTGGCCGGCGCGCTGGTGGGCAATGCGATTGAGCGCAGCGGCACGCGCGAAGAATCACTGGAAATTCTGCTGCAAATGCGCAACGGCGAGCGTCGCTCCGTCGTGCAAGGCAAGGGCGGCGAAACCCTGCAAGCCGGTGACGCCGTCATCATCACGACGACCGGTGGCAAGACCCGCATCACCCGCGCGCCGGCGAATCAAGGCCCAGTACGGTATTGAGGCGGGTGCTCGACGAGCGCTGCTGAGGCGCTCATCAGGCAAGACCGCACAGCTACGATTCCTTACAATTGATTTTTTCTGTTGCACCCTCGCGTCCAAGCGATGCAGTTCAGCTGCCAGTAACGCCCATTGTCGACTCACCGGCCTTATCCAAATGATGCTCAAACTAGGTCGGTCACCGATCGCCTTTCCCGCGATCAGTCACAAAAACCGCCTGAAGATTTTGCTGGGTCGGCTGCTGCATCCCAGGCAAACCGAGCGCTGGTTGCAATTCATCAGCGAAAACGCCGTGTTGAGCGGGCAGGTCAGCAAGTTCCCGCTGGCGGTCAGCAAGATATATCGGCCCTATTTGTCCAACCGCCTGTGCTGCGCCAAGCGCGTGGGCGTGCTGATTGATCATTACCGCTTCCTCAGCCGTCAGGGCTTGGACGAGTGGGTTGCACGCGCCTCGAACGAGCCGGTGCTGCTATGCAACTTGCAGTGCAAATCGGCACTGCCGTCGCAAATTCACCTGACCTCCATCCACGACGGCCATCGCGAAGGCGACCTCTGCTTGCGCCTGACCTACAACGGTCAGCACATTTTTTCGGCCTCCCTGGTCTTCATCGAGCAAGACGGCGTGATGCAACTGATGGTGGGCCGCCTGCAAGGTGTGGCGTCCGAGCAAGCGCGCGATCTGGTGCGCGAGGCCACGCGTGATTACCACAGCTGCCGCCCCGGCAGCTTGCTGGTGCTGGCGGCGCGCCACATCGCGCATGTGCTGGGCTGCGACCGGGTCTTGCTGGTCAGCAACGTGAACCGCATCACCATCAATTTATGGCGGCGTCTGCGCATTTCGTCGAATTACGACCAGCTCTGGACCGAAATGGGTGCCTTGCCCCGGCTGGACGGCAATTTTGAAATCGCCAGCTTGGCGGCACCGGCCATCGACATCGAGGCCTTGCCCTCCAAAAAACGTTCCGAAGCCCGCAAGAAGCTGGCCCTGCAAGAGTCGATGTTTGCCGACTTGGCCGCCAGCTTGGCCGCCGCTCGGAAAAATTGAAGCGACCCGACGCTCGACCCCGTACACACCTCCCCCCCCCGCAGCCATCCAACTGATGCCGGGTCGCTTGTATTTTGGGCGTGGGCGTTTTTGCGCATGTTGCTGGGCTCTTGCATCGCCGTCACGCTCTGGCACCCGCAGCGCCGTTGGGGCGGCCT
>JBIIVZ010000469.1:0-2837 GCA_044339175.1 Roseateles sp. | reverse complement strand
CCTGTTCGGCCGCACAGGCTGATCAGCTGATTGTCTGTTTGGTTGGTTGTCTGGTGAGCGAGCAAACAAGGGGTGTGGCATGAGCATGTTCGGTGCGGTGGCGCAGGCGCTGGGTCAGGCGAGTCCACCCCAAAAATCGTTGCGCGCCCAAGCCCTGTATCGGGATGTGATGCAGGGTTCTGCGGGTTCAGCAGGCGCAGCGCCGGCCTGGGCTGGCGCTGAGCTTGCCAAGCCGGTGCTGCAGTTGAACCCGTTCCCCGTCACCTTGCGACCGCAGGACTACGCCAACCCCTTGTCGAGCGGCAACCCCGGAGGCGACCTTGCGTCGCTCTGGGCCTTTCGCCAGTTGGTCGATCCGGTGCCGGGCTTCTCACCCTACTATGCGGCCAGCATGGCTTCGACCGAATCGGTTTATCGGCTGATTGCCGGCGGTGCCAGCTTGATCGCTGCCAACGCCTTTGTGGCGTCGGTCATCGCCGACGCCAGGCGGGCGCTGGCTGCGGCCCAGGCCTATCCCAACCTCGATCACACGCCGGGCAGCTGGCTGCCGGTGTTCGCCACGCCGGGCGACTGGAGCACGGCCACGGAGGCTTACAGCGATCTGCAGATCGACCTGTCAGGCGCGGACTCCGGCAACGGCGCGTTCACCGTGTTGGGTCAATCACACCCCGATTTGAGTTTGAACATCGGCGCACCCGCTGGCCCAGGCTTCGCCGGTACGCGCGGCGTTTTTTCTGCTGCGGGTGTGGGTTTGGGTGGCTTGGCCCGCTCTCAAGCGGTTGGCCCCGGCACGTCGCTGCGGGGTGTGAAGATGAAGTACCAGACGATCAGCCTGGGCCGGCCTTGGCTCAGCGCCCTGTTGTTCAGCCTGGGCGGCTGGACGCTGGCGGGTCAGCCGCCCGGGTTCTGTTCGTCGGGCGACCTTGTTCACAACCCGGGCATCCTGCCCTTGATTCCCAGTGAGTTGCTGGTGGCTACCGAAGTTGAAGTCGACGGGGCTTGGGGTGCAGCCGACAAGCCCTGGGTCGATGCTGCGCATGCAGGGACGTCGTCCCTCGCTGTCGGGCCATTTCCTGTTGGGCAAGCGGCGCGGGGCACCTCGATTCACGTCATCGGCTGGGTCAGCTCCTTTGTGCCGCGCTCACCGCAGGGCTAGATTGACCGTCACCGGCCCCTTGATCCCCGCAAATCCTTGTGACATCCGAAACATATACGTTTCGTATATTATGCGGTGCATGGGAATTGTCAAAATATCAGTCCAAATGCACGAGAGCCTGCGCATTGCCAGTCATGCGCTCTCCCGTTCGATCAACGCTCAAGCCGAGCACTGGATGCGCATCGGCTTGCTGGCCGAGTTGCACCCGGACCTGGATCACCGCGAGATTTGCCAACTGCTGATCCGTGCCGAGCAGGCCGGTGGCTTGGATCTCGACACTGCGGTCGCATGCCGCAGTGCGTCGCAGTTGCCTGCCGTGCCGGTCACGGCTGCCGCCTCGAAGGGCATGCAATGAGGGGGGCCGTCAAGATCCGCACGCCGGACGAAATCAGCAAGGCCAAGGTGGCCGGCCGCTTGGCCGCGCAGGTGCTGCAAATGATCACGCCGCATGTGCAACCCGGTGTCAGCACCGACGCCATCGACAAAATTTGCCATGACTACATCGTCGACGAGTTGAAGGTGACGCCGGCCAATATCGGCTATCACGGCTTCCCCAAGACCTTGTGCAGCTCGGTCAACGAAGTCGTCTGCCACGGCATCCCCTCGGCCGCCAAGATATTGAAGGAAGGCGACATCGTCAACCTCGATGTGGCGCTGATCAAGGACGGCTGGTTTGGGGACACCAGCCGCATGTACTTCGTCGGCGAGCCCAAACCGGCAGCGCGGCGTCTGGTCAACACCACCTACGAGGCGATGCGTGCAGGCATCATGAAAGTGCGTCCCGGCGCGACGCTGGGCGATGTCGGTTACGCCATCCAGAGCGTGGCGCACCGCGACGGTTTCAGCGTCGTGCGCGAATATGGCGGCCACGGCATCGGCGACATCTATCACGACGAACCTCACGTCAACCACTTTGGCAAGCCGGGCGACGGCCTGGTGCTGAAGGAGGGCATGATCTTCACCGTCGAGCCGATGATCAACGCCGGCAAACGCGGTGTGAAGCAACTGTCCGATGGCTGGACCGTGGTGACGCAAGATCGCTCGCTGTCCGCGCAGTGGGAGCACATGGTGCTGGTCACCGCCGGCGGCTTCGAGTTGCTGACCGCGTGGCCAGAAGGTGTCGGGCATTACCCGGCCTTTGCCTGAGCAAGGCACCGCCTAGGAGCACCTGGGCTTCAGCTCAAAGGCGGCTGCGGTCGGTCGTCGAAGTAGGGCAGCAGCGCGGTAGCGGCTTCGATGCGCAGGCCCATCGCCACCGCTTCGTCGTTCATGACCGCCAGTAAAAAATCCGTCGGGTTCGAATGAGCTTGTGCAGGGCTCGGCATGTTGTCGCTGGCTGCTGACGGGGCTGCTTCAGCTTGACGATCAGAGTTGGGCTGAAGCTCGGCCAAGGCCGGTGCAGGCACCGTGGTGGTCAATGGCGTCGGCTCTGGCATCGGTGGCCGGCCAAGTCGTTCCAGCGCGGTCTGAAAATCTGCCGCCTCGATGCTGTCAAGCTTGGCGAGCAGGTCCGCTTGCCCCGCCGGGTTGGGCGGAATGTCCAGCCAAGGCTCGTCGCTGAACACGGGCGCAAGGTCGGGGGCCAGGAACGCGGACCAATTGCCCGTCTGCGCTTGCAGGGCCGGCACCATGCGGGCATGCCGCGCAGTTGGCGCAGGCTGCTCACCTGCGGCCGCGCCCG
>JBIIVZ010000054.1:0-10042 GCA_044339175.1 Roseateles sp. | reverse complement strand
ATGCCGGAGTTTCTTCCGGTTTCGCAGTCCGCAGCGCCCGATGGCTACGGCGGCCCACACACTCGAAGGGAGCGCAAATGGCGCTGATCAAGAAGTTATCGAACGCTCCAGCAGCCTACGCGGCTGAAACAGCTAAGCCCAACGCCGCCGTGGCACGCGACGCCGAAGTGCAGCGCAAACGGGCGCGGACTCTGGGCAAGCAGCAGCAGGCGGCCGAGCGCATCGCCGCCGCCACCGGGCAGTTGTCGTCGGGTATCAACGAGGCCGCCTCGGCCGCCGAGCAGCTGAAAAGCGCAGCCGACCAGATCGCCACCGGCGCTGAAGTGGCATCCGGTGCGGCACAAGAGTCGATGGCTGCGTTCAAGCAGGTCATTTCGGCCATTGCGCTGCAACTGCAGAACGCCGACATCAGCCAGGCCAAGGCCGAGATTTCTCAGACTCTGGTGGCAAAAACTGGTGGAGATATCGCCAACCTGATCACCAATGTTGCGGTGGCCGGGCAGCGCCAGATCGCTTCGGTGGCCATGGTGGTCGAGCTGGAAAAGCAGGCCGCCAACATCGGAGACATCGTCAAGGCGGTGGCGCGGATTGCTGACCAGACCAATTTGCTGGCGCTGAATGCCGCCATCGAAGCCGCCCGGGCTGGCAAGCACGGCAAGGGTTTTGCTGTGGTGGCCGACGAAGTGCGCACCCTGGCTGAAACCTCGGAGAAAAGCGCCAAGCAGATCCAAGATCTGGTCGGGCAAATCCAAGTTGATGTGAAGGCGATTGCCGACGGCATCAACAGCTCGGCCAAGGCCATCGAGGGCGAAGTCGAAAAAGGCAAGGTCATCACCGCGCAGTTGGCGTTGATCCGTACCGACGTCATCGAGGTGGTGCGCGGCATCACCGAAATAGCAGCCGGTGCCAAGCAGTCCGACGCCGCCGCCAATCAGGCGTTGAAGGGCTCGGAGGAAATTGCCGCCGCTGCCGTCGAGCAATCGGCCGCTGCCGAAGAAACCGCCAAAACAGTGCAAGAGCAGTCGCAAGCGTTGGCGGAGTCCGAGCAAGCCACACAAGCGATGTCGGAACTGGCCGAGGACCTGAAGAACTCCACCGACGTCGCCAAGAGTGCGGAAGAAGTGGCGTCGTCGGCCGAGGAATTGTCCTCCGCCGTGCAGGAAATCAACCGCGCCAGCGCTCAGATCATGTCGGCCATCGAGCAGATCCGCAAAGGGGCACAGACAGCCGCTGCCGCCTGTGAGCAGTCGTCCGCTGCAGTCAACCAGATCGAAAAAGGCGTGGAAGTGGCACAGCAACGTGCGACGGATGGCGGCCAGAAGGTCAAGAATGTGTTGGGCACGCTGGCCGTGAACAAGACGTCGGTCGATGAGTTGATCAACGGCATCACCGCCTCGGTGCGCGGTACGCAAGACAGCATCAAGCAAGTGAAAGACCTGGAGCAGGTGTCCCGCCGCATCAACAAGATTGTTGAAGCGATCACCACCGTGTCCATTCAGACCAATATGCTGGCGGTCAACGGCTCGATCGAAGCGGCGCGCGCCGGTGAGTTCGGCAAGGGGTTTGTGGTCGTGTCCACCGACATCCGCAACCTGGCCCGCGACTCGGCCGAAAACGCCGACCGCATCAAGGACTTGGTCAAAGCGGTGCAGGACCAAATCGCCATGGTCAGTACCGACCTGGAGGACATCGTCAAGTCCGCTATCAACGAAGTGGCGCAAGCCAAAACGTCGACAGCCAACCTGGTTCAGATCGAGAGCGACATCCTCGTTGTAGAAACTGGCACTCGGGAAATTCTGTCTGCGTCGATGGAGATTGCCTCCGCTATCGGGCAGGCCAAGAAGGGCATCGAGCAAATCGCTGCGGCGGCTCAGCAAGCCGACAAGGCCGCCTCCGAAGCCGCCAGCGCAGCCACCCAGCAAGCCAAGGGCGCGGAAGAGTTGGCCTCCGCCATTGAGGAGATCTCATCCCTCGCCGACGAACTGCAAAGCGCAGCTTAAACGGGGTCCATCATGACGATTTCAACTGTTGAACCGCGTGGTGACACGCGTGTGGAGCCGGCCCAACCCGGCGAGGACAGCTTGGCCGAGCTGGCCTCAGAAACCCGTCAGTTCGTCACCTTCATCACCGGTGGCGAGGTTTTCGCGGTCGATATGGCACCGGTGCAGGAAATCATCCGTCTGCCTGCCGTCGTTCGGGTGCCGCTGGCACCGAGCACGCTGGAAGGCTTGGCCAACCTGCGCGGCAAGGTACTGCCCATCATCTCGTTGCGGCGCATGTTCGGTTTTCCAGAGCAAGAGGCGGACGACGCGACACGCGCAGTGATCGTTGACGTGGGTCAGCCGCTCGGTTTTGTGGTCGACCGGGTCGCCAGTGTGGTGGGCGTGGAGCCCGGGCAGATCGAGGACGTGGGTGCCATCCGCGGCGCGGTCGACACCGACTTGCTCAGCGGCATCATCAAGGGCGTCGGCGGCCACGCGATGATCATGGTGCTCGACTTCGAGAAGCTGATTCAGCGTGAATTTGCGCAAATTGCCAGCGTTGCCAAGCAGGTCGGTCTGGGCGGCAACGTCTCGCTCGGCAGCACCGAAGTCGATGCCGACGAGGACGACAACAGCGACGAACTGCAGCTGGTCAGCTTCAATGTGGCTGATCAGGAATACGCCATCGCCATCGAGGACGTGCAAGAAATTGTGCAGGTGCCCGAGACCATCATCCATGTGCCGCATTCGCAAGCGCATGTGCTGGGTGTGATGGACCTGCGCAGCCGCTTGTTGCCGCTGGTCAGCCTGCGCCGCATGTTCGGCCTGCCCGAACAAGCGCTGGACGAGAAAAGCCGCATCGTCGTGCTGGCGCTGGGCAGCTCCTCGGTCGGCGTGGCAGTGGACGGCGTCAGCGAAGTGCTGCGCGTGGCCAAGACCTGCGTCGACGCGATGCCGGCCATGTTGGCCAGGGACGGCAACCTGTCCGACATCGCCGAGATCTGCCGTCTCGACGAAGGCAAACGGCTGGTGTCCATCATCACCGTGCGGAATCTGTTCAACCATTCCGCCATCAAGGAGGCATTGAACACCGTGAACGACAGCAAGCGTGAAGCGTCCCAGCAAGGCGGCGACCTCGACGAAGACCTGGACGACGATGAGCAGGTGGTGGTCTTCCATCTGGACAAGGAAGAGTTCGGCGTGCCCATCCACAGCGTGCAGGAAATTGTTCGCGTCCCGGATGAGCTGATCCATGTGCCCAAAGCTCCTGCCTTTGTCGAAGGCGTGATCAACCTGCGCGGCTCCGTGCTGCCGGTGATCGACCTGCGCGTGCGCCTGGGCCTGTCCCGGGTGGAGCGCTCGGACCGTCAACGCATCATGGTGTTCTTGATCTCCGAGGTGCGCACCGGCTTCATCGTCGATCAAGTCACCGAAGTGCTGAAGATACCCAAGGCCGCCATCGAGCCGGCACCGCAACTGTCCAGCCAGCGCGGCAAATTGTTGGCCCGCATGGCCAATATGGAAAAGCAAAAGCGCATGGTGCAGTTGCTGGAACCTGCCTACCTGATCGAGGGCGAGGAATTGGTCAACCTTGCTGCCGTCCGGGCTTGATAGGAGGCTCCTATGGTGAGGTTGCTGATCGTTGATGACTCGGCGCTGATGCGGCGCCAACTGACGCAGATTTTTGCGGAGGCGGGTGGCTTTGAAATCACCCAAGCCCGCAATGGCCGTGAAGCGGTGGAGCTGAACCGCAGCTTCAAGCCGGATGTCGTCACGCTTGACATCAATATGCCGGAGATGGACGGCCTGACTGCGCTGTCGCTGATCATGGCGGAGCGGCCGGTGGCGGTGGTGATGGTGTCGTCGCTGACCGAGCAGGGCGCGCTGGCCACCTTTGAGGCGCTCCACCTCGGCGCGGTGGACTACATCGTCAAGCCGGGCGGCACCATCTCGCTGTCCATCGGTCAGATCACCGCTGAACTGGTGGGCAAGGTGCGCTCAGCTGCTGGTGCCCGCTTCAAGGTCAAGGCTGCGGCCACCAATAGCCTGTTGCAGCGCATGCGCGAGGACCAGAAAACCATTGCCTCCCGTCCGCTGGTGCCGCGCCGCCGTACGACATTGAATCCGGCCGGCGACGGCTTGATCATCGTCGGCGTTTCCACCGGCGGGCCGCGTGCGCTGGAGGAGATCTTGCCAGCGTTGCCGAGCAACTTTCCCTGGCCGATTCTGATCGCCCAGCACATGCCTGCGGCCTTCACCAAATCATTTGCCGACCGACTCAACAAGTCCTGTGCCTTACAAGTGGTCGAGGCGTCCGGGCCGATGCCGGTCGAGCCAGGCACCGTCTACATCGCCAAGGGCAATGCCGATATGGTGGTGGCGATGCGGGGCGACAGGCTCACCGTCTTGCCCAAGCCTGAGAACTCGCAACACCTCTGGCATCCGTCGGTGGAGTTGCTGGGCCGGTCGGTGATGGAGTATTGCGAACCGCAGCGCGTCATCGGCGTGATGTTGACCGGCATGGGCAACGACGGCTCGGACGCGTTCACGCAGATCAAGCAGCGCGGCGGCCGCACGATTGCCGAGTCGGAAGAGAGCGCTGTGGTGTTCGGCATGCCCAAGGAATTGATAGACAAGTGCGGTGCCACCTTGGTGTTGCCGGTTGAAAAAATTGCCGCCCAGTTGTGCAGCTGGGCCGGCAGGTAAGGGGAAATCATGGCTTTGATCAAGAGAGCGGGCGACGATTCCGGTGTACACCGAGATCGAAAAACCGCGCGCGAATGTCCGGACCTGCTCGTCAGCCTGTCTGACGAAAGTGCCACCACTCGGCGCTGGGCTGCGCGCGACCTGGTGGACTGCCCGAACGTGGCGGCGGCGCTGGTGGCTCGGCTCAAGGTCGAGACCGAGTTGTCGGTGCGCGAAGTCATCCTGACCACGCTGACCCATTTGGGTGATGCGGTGGCGGTGGCCGGTTTGGTCGATTGCCTGCGCAGCCAAGATGCTGCGCTGCGCAACGAGGCCGTCGAAGCGATGAAGCAATTGCCCGATGAAGTGGCACCAATCATGCTTGCCCTGCTCGGCGATGCCGATTCGGACGTGCGCATCTTCACCGTCAACGTGCTCGAGTCGCTGCGTCACCCGGAGGTCGAGTCCTGGCTGATCGACGTGATCCGGCGTGACCCGCATGTGAACGTCTGCGCCACGGCGGTCGACTTGCTCAGCGAGGTCGGCACCGGTGCCGCGGTGCAGGCGCTGGACGCGCTGAAAGCTCGCTTTCCCGAGGAGCCCTACATCAAGTTCGCAGCCAATCTAGCGCTGCGAAGCATTGCTGCGGAGTAACCATGGGCAGCACCAAAGCCATCGAAATCACCGACGACGACTTCCAGAAGTTCAGGGAGTTCTTTTACCGAAAAACCGGCATCAACTTCGAGACCAACAAGCGCTACTTCGTTGACAAGCGCTTGATCGAGCGGATTGAAGCGACTCAGAGCGCAGATTTCAGAACTTACTTCATCAAGCTGCGCTTCCAGGCCTCGGGTGAAGAAGTGCAGCAGTTGACCAATCTGATGACGGTCAACGAAACTTATTTCCTGCGCGAGGAATACCAGTTCGATTGCTTGGTCAAGTCCATCCTGCCCGAAATCACCCAGCGCAAGACCGATGGCAGCCCGATCCGCATCTGGTGTATTCCCTCGTCGTCGGGTGAAGAGCCCTACAGCGTGGCGCTGTACCTGATGGAGCGCTGGTCCGCCATCAGCAAATGGGATGTCGAGATCATCTCCTCGGACATCGACACCGGCATTTTGCAAAAAGCCCGGGTGGGGCGCTACAGCCAGCGCTCGGTCCAGCACTTGCCCAAGGCCTGGCTGAACAAATACTTCAGGTCGGTGGGTGATGACTACCAGATCTGCGAGGACCTGCGTCAAGCGGTCGAGTTCACCCGCGTCAACCTGGCCGAGCCGGCTGACACCCGACCCTACCGCAACTTCGACGTGATCTTCTGCCGCAACTTGTTGATCTATTTCGACGACGTGTCGCGCAAGGCCGCTGCTGAAACCTTTTACGACGCACTCAAGCCCGGCGGCTTCATTTGCCTTGGCCACTCCGAGTCGATGAGCCGCATCTCGTCTCTGTACAAAGTGCGTAAATTCCCTGAAGCCATCGTTTATCAAAAGTCCTTGGAGGCCCGATGAAACGCATCCTGATCGTTGATGACGCCGCGACCGTTCGCATGTATTACCGCAGCATTCTCGAAGATGCCGGTTATGAAGTGACCGAAGCGATCAACGGCGTCGAGGCGCTTGAAAAAGCGCTGCCCGAGCCGTTCGACCTCTACATCGTGGACGTCAATATGCCCAAGCTCGACGGCTACGGCTTTTTGCGCCAATTCCGCGTCGAGGACGTGGCGCAAGCGCCGGCCATCATGGTCTCTACCGAGGCCGAAGAGCAAGACATGCTGGCCGCCTTTCTGGCCGGTGCTAACTGCTACTTGAGTAAACCCGTCAAGCCCGAGCAACTGCTGACCCACGTACGGCTGCTGCTGGGGGAGCTGGGTCGATGAATCCTCTACTCGAACAGTTCTTGGCAGAGGCGCGTGAGTTTCTGCAGAGCATTGGTGAAAACCTGCTGCAACTTGAACAGTCGCCGCAAGACAGCGAGTTGCTCGTGTCACTGTTCCGCAGTGTTCACACGCTGAAGGGCAACAGCGGGCTGTTCGAGTTTCCGGAGATGACGCGGGTTTTGCACGCCGGTGAAGACCTGATGGACGCGGTGCGCGATGGCCGCGTCGCGTTCAGCCAAGGGCTGGCCGATCAGTTGCTGGATGCGATGGATTTTGTCGCCGTGTTGTGCGACGAGATCGAAGCCGAGGGCCACATCGATGCGTCCCGGGCCGCCGATTCCGCCAACCTGGCGGTCGCCTTGCGGGCGCTGATCATCCAGCCCCGGGCGGCCCGTCCGCAAGACTTGGCCGAGGCGCTGTTCGACGCGGCTGCGGTGGCCGATGCCGACGCCGTGGCCGTCCCGCCGGCTGCCGCTTTCCCGCTGGCCCTGATCCCCGAAGCCACGCGCTTGGCCGCTTACCAGCGGGCGCTGGACGGTGACACGCTGTTCAGCGTCGTCTACCAGCCCGTCACCGAGTGTTTTTTCCAGGGCGATGACCCGCTGTTTTCGGCCCGCCAGACACCCGATCTGCTGTGGGCGCGGGTGCTGGCCCGCGAAGCTTGGCCGGCCCTGGCCGAACTCGACGCCTATCGCTGCGTACTCGACTTCCAAATGCTCAGCGCCGCCCCACGCGCGGCGCTGGACCAGCATTACCGCTATGTGCCGGACCAGATCCGCATCGCAGTCATCGACCCGCTGTGCCTGGTGATTCCGCAGGGCGACCCGAACGGTGGCCCGGTGTACGAGGATTTCGTGACCGATGCCCTGCAGCATCTGGACGCCGGGCAACTGGCCGCGTTGCGCCAGGGTGCGGTCACCATGCTGCACCTGAGCAGTCCGGACCTCTGGTTGTCGTCGGCGCTGCGCTGGTTGCTGCTGTTGTTGGACAGCGAGCCGCACAACCTGCTGGCCCTGCGCCGCTTGATCGAGTCGCTGCGCAGCCTGGAAGCCCCCGACTGGTCGGTGACCGCTGAGGCTGCAGTGGCTGCCGTGCCCCCAGCGGTTGCGCCCGCGCCGCCGACGCTGCCAGCAGCCGCAGCCGCGCCGGTGGTTGCGGCCGAGGCCGTGGCAGCGTTGTCCAGCGGCCAGTCTGCCGCGATGCGGATGATTTTTGGCGCGCAGCGGCAGATTTTGCAGCTCAAGGACCAGCCGGCCTGGCTGGCCGGGCGCTTGCGTGCGGCCGCCCAGGTGTTCATCAACTGCAGCAAGTCCTGTGGCGACGCCGACGCGCAGCCGCAGATCGAAGCGGCGCTGGCGCAAGCGCTGGAGCAAGCCAGCAGCGCACCGCTGCTGGCCTGGTTGGCGGCCTTTGAAGACCGTGCGCAAGCTGCGGCAGTCGAGGCCGAGGAAGCCGCCGCTCTCGCAGCGGCCGTGGTCACGGCGTTGGCACCGCTTGCACCGCCGGTTGTGCCGCCCATGCCGACGCTTGAAACGCCCAGCAGCACTGAAGACGAGCCGAGCGTGGCGGCCGACGATGCGCCCAAGTTCGGCCGCCGCGCAGAAGATGCAGTGGTCAGCGGCGGGGGAGCCAAAAGCCTGCGAGTTGACCAGGCCAAGATCGACCGCTTGATGAATCTGATCGGCGAGATGGTGGTGTCCAAGAATGCGCTGCCCTACCTCGCCCAGCGTGCCGAGGAGCAGTTCGGCGTGCGTGAACTGGCACGCGAGATCAAGGCGCAATACGCCGTCATCAACCGCATTGCCGAGGAAATGCAGGACGCCATCATGCAAGTGCGCATGCTGCCGGTGTCGTTCGTGTTCCAGCGTTTCCCGCGGCTGGTGCGCGACATCTCCCGCAAGCTCGCCAAGGAAGTAGAGCTGGTGCTGGAGGGCGAGGACACCGAGGCCGACAAAAACATCATCGAGTCGCTGGCCGACCCGCTGATCCACATCGTCCGCAACAGCCTCGACCACGGCCTGGAAACGCCGGCCGTGCGCCGTGCGGCCGGCAAGCCCGCCGTGGGCCGCTTGACCATCCGGGCGCTGCAAGAAGGCGACCGGGTGCTGATCGACATCATCGATGACGGTCGCGGCATCGACCCCGCCATCATCAAGCGCAAGGCCTATGAAAAAGGCCTGATCGACGAAGCTGTGCTGGAGCGCATCAGCGACCGCGAAGCGATCAACCTGGTGTTTGCGGCCGGCTTCTCAACCGTCGACGTCGTGTCCGATTTGTCCGGCCGCGGCGTCGGCATGGACGTGGTGCGCACGGCGGTGGAAAAGGTCAACGGCACCATCCTGCTGGAAAGCGAGGTCGGCAAGGGCACCCGGCTGCGCATCACGCTGCCACTGTCGATGGCGGTCACGCAAGTGATGATTGTCGAATCCGATGGGCAGACTTTCGGCGTGCCGATGGACCATGTGGTGGAGACCGTCCGTGTACCGCGCCTGGCCATCCGCCGTATCAAGCAAAGCCAGACCATCGTGCTGCGCGGCAGCATCGTGCCGCTGCGCAGCCTCAATACCTTGCTGGGTTTGAGTCAACCGGCACTCAGCAATGACGACGATGAAATGGCGGTGCTGGTGGTCCGGGTGGGCGGCGAATCGGTCGGCCTGATCGTCGACGATTTCCGAGAAACCGCCGAAATCATCCAGAAACCGCTGAGCGGCGTGCTGGCCGGCCTGAGCGCTTATTCGGGCTCGGCCCTGATGGGCGACGGCTCGGTGCTGATGGTGCTCAACGTGCGGGAGATTGTTTGATGCCTATCGATTACAAGAAAAACCAAGTGGTTTTCAGCGACATCGTCAGCGTCGATGACGCCGACAACTTGCTCGCTTGGTTGCAGAACAAGCCGGCGGCCAAGGTCGATCTGGCGTCTTGCAGCCATTTGCATCCGGCCAATCTGCAAGTGTTGATGGCGGCAGATTGCCGCGTCACCGCGTGGCCGGTGGATGCCGATCTGCGCGCCTGGCTGCAGACTGCTTTGAAATCGAAATAGAGGGAGATAGGGAAATGGCCAAAACCATCATGATCGTTGACGACTCAGCCACCATGCTGATGAGCTTGCGCAACACGCTGGAGATCGGTGGCTTCAAGGTTTTGTCCGCCAGCGACGGCCAACTCGCGCTCGACCAGTTGACCAGCGGTGCCAAGCCGGACCTGATCATCACCGACATCAATATGCCCAATATGGGCGGCATCGAATTCATCGCCAAGGCCCGCGTGCTGCCCGGGTTCCGCTTCACGCCGATTTTGGTCTTCACTACCGAAACCCACCAAGCCAAGCGCGAGGACGCCAAAAAGCTCGGTGCCACCGGTTGGTTGGTGAAGCCTGTCAGCGGCGCTGACTTGACCAAAATCATCAAGCAAGTGTTGCCCGGGGCGTGACCGTGGGATTTGCGCAAACTCCCGGATTGGCGGCAGCGCGCCTGTGGCGGCGAGCCGCTGTCCGGCGTGC